>CAJWAH010000108.1 GCA_913020095.1 uncultured Synechococcus sp. | reverse complement strand
CAATAGAGAAAAAAACTCCTATCTCAATGTCATCAAGCACGAGCTGGCCCATGTGGTTCAACACCGCATGGGACGCAACGGCGATGCCTTGATGCCCAGTGCGCTACTAGCGCCACTGGTGCGCGAACTTCTGCCTCAAAAAGAGGTGATGGCTGTACTGATGCAATACCCCAACCACGAGATCAACGGCGAACTGGAAGCGCGACTAGCCAGTCGCTACATCCCTTCTGAGCTCATTGCCGTGGCTGTGGTTGCAACTCGGAACTGGGGCCAAGCCCATGGCCACCACGGCGGGGCCCTTGTCAGGAGATAAACCTAGGAACAGAAAAGTTGTTGATTCGCAATGAAATATCGTGTTGACGCAAAGAAGTTATAAAAGCCCGTCAAAGTTTCAACACATCAGCCATAGTGATAAGAGTTGGTTAGGAGCGATGTCGGCTGGCCTGTTGAATCTGCACAGCCAGCGCTTGTATCGCTTAACCAGCCTGAACGGCGATCCCCATCCTGTTCTGGACGATGTTTACGACAGCTTTGATTCCGCCTGGAGTGATGCATCCTCCTGGTGGCTGAATCATGGCCATACAGAACAAGAACCAATCCCAATTGGTGTCGAAGTCAGTACACGCAGCGGCAGCTGGCGCACTCTGCAATACCCCTGTCAACAGGAGGGTCGGGCCGTTCTATTTCCTCAGCAGGCAATTCGAAATAAGCGCCACAGGGCCTGAGTCTTAGACCAGACAACCAATCCGCTGCTCCAGCAAGCTGACCACTTGCGGCCAGGACAAATGCAGCGGACGGGCTGCACTTTGTCGCTGCAGCTCCTGTTGACAATGCACCAGGATTTGGTGGTGAAGCCGGCTGATTTCTTCGGGCTTGATCTGTGGTGGCAGCTCGCAAATCAAGCGAGGGTGCCCCCATTGATCCGTCAACGTGATGCAAGAGGGGGCAAGCGTCGGCACGACCGGATCCAACTGGTGACTTAGCTCTCCTAATCCTGGTCAGCCTTCAATCGGATGCTTCATCACCATAAATTCCACTTCCTGGCCAGAGAATTTCTGATACCTTCCCAGCATCCCTGGGACACGCTGGTTGGATTTCAGCGGCTACACAGCAGCACAAAAGATCAGTGCCCTGGTGCGCGGGATTGAAGGGGATAAACGCTGGAACACAGCCCTCGCCAAAGCTCCAACGGCAGACGCGATGCTCGATTTGCTGGAATCAGCCAGCAACAAATTGAAGTTGGGACTCAGCCGCCAGGAGCTGGCCACAACCCCTCCCTTGCGGGATTGGCTGTGGTTCAAAAAAAACAAACCACTGTTCACCATTGGCGATGAGCTGCCCCGCTACCGCCAGCAATAGGGGCGATTTAGTACAGCCGGCTCAGCACAAAGTCCGGGAGCTCCATCAAGGCATCACGCGAGGCGCTGGCCGGCAGGAACTTGAGATTGGTGGTGGATTCACGGGCCATGGATTCAGCTAGGGCCCTCGCCCGCTGGATGCCCTGGCTCTGACGCACAAGGCCCAAAGCTTGATCGAGATCGTCGGGTTCGCTGAACTCTCGCTCAATCAACACCGCCAAGGAGGGATGCTCCTCCATGGCATAAATCACTGGGGCTGTAAGGGTTCCAGACGCCATATCGGAAGCAGCTGGCTTCCCAAGCTGATCGTCACTGCCCGTGAAGTCGAGGATGTCGTCCACGATCTGAAAAGCCAGACCAAGTTGACGACCAAAGCTGTGCAGCTGGTTGAGATGATCGCGATCGAGCTCTGAGAGCACACCAGCGGCTTTGGCGCTGTTGGCGATCAAAGACGCTGTTTTCCAATAGCTCTTCTCGAGATAGGTCTCGAGGCTTTGACCGGTGTCGTAGCGGAACAGACCCTGACGAATCTCGCCTTCCGCCAAATCCATGATCACGCGGCTGAGCAGCTTGACCACTTCAAGGTCATCCAAATTGGCCAAATGCCAACTGGATTGGGCGAACAGGAAATCGCCGGCTAACACCGCCACGCGGCTGTTGAAGCGGCTGTGAACCGTGGGCACACCGCGACGGGTATTGGCCTCATCCACAACATCGTCGTGAACCAGCGAGGCCGTGTGGATCATCTCGGTGATCTGGGCCAGGCGCCGGTGGCGCAGGCTGAGCTCACCAGCGGGATCCAGGGCCCGGCTCAGCAACAAGACAATTCCTGGACGTAAGCGCTTGCCGCCAGCGCTGAAGAGATGCTCAGCAGCCGCCTGAAGAATGGGATGACCGGCGCCAATTAAGGCGCGCAAATCGCTGAGAAGCTGCTCGAGGTCAGACTCGACGGGCTGAAGAAGCTGGGCAACCGTCGACATGGCTCCGCCTGAGTGCGCTGATCCTAGTGGCCGTGACCCTCTGGCTGGAGAGAAATCTGCTCAACCGGTGGCCGCTGCCCCAACCAGCGGGCTGATCCAGCAGCAAATTCAGCGGGATCACCGGTGGCCACAACGCGGCAGGCACTGAGATCTGGCTCGGTGGCGGGCTGCCGTTGATCAGGGAAAAGCGACAGGGTGAGATCGACCAGAGCATGGGCTGGATCAATCAGCTCAACACCGGTTGGCAGCAGATCGCGCAGCATCGGCTCAAGCAGCGGGTAGTGGCTGCAGCCCAAAACAATGGCCTCGACGCGAGCATCCAGCAAGGGTTCGAGATAGCGCTGAGCTGCTCGCCGCAAGTCCGGTGTGTCGAGCTGATGGGCCTCCACAGCCGGCACAAAGGCAGGGCAACCCATCTCCACGATGGTTAGACCTTGGCGTTGCGCCTGCAGGGCGCGCCCATAAGCGCCGCTGGAGGCTGTGGCTTCAGTGGCGAGCACGCCAATGCGCTGCTGCTGCACCTGACGGGCCACCGCATCAATCAAACCCAACACCGGCACCCCGGCTTCGGACTGGGCTACATCGAGGGCCAGGGCATTGGTGGTGTTGCAAGCCATCACCACGGCTTCAGCTCCCTGCTGACGCAGCCAACCCACCACCTCAGCGGCAATGCTGCGGATTTCAGCGCGATCGCGACTGCCGTAGGGAACCCGAGCTGTATCTCCCACATACACGCAGCGCTGGCCTGGCCGCTGGCTCAACAAGCGGCGCAACACGGTGAGACCCCCCAGCCCGCTATCGAACAAGCCCAACAAAGCCTGAGACCGCAAGCCGGTGAACTCCGATGTCGCCACCCGCTGCAACGAGAGGCTTAGGGCATCGGCAGAAGAGCTCAGGGTCATCCGGCCACTCTCAGATAGTTGAGGATTCCCACGGCGATCGCCAGTGCCAGCTGACGGCGGTGGGCGGGGTCAGCCAGATCGGCAGCATCGGCGGTTCCGGTAAGGAAACCGAGCTCCACAAGGCTCGCTGGGCTGTTGGTGCGACGGATCACGTAGAACCGCGCCTCCTTGACCCCTCGGTCTTTGCGCCTGACTGTCCTCAGGATTGAGTCATGAATCAAGGAGGAGAGTTTTTTTCCCTGAAAGCTTTGGAAATAGAACGTCTCGAGTCCGTTCACTTCCGGCCGCCGCATGCTGATCGCATTGGCGTGGATGCTCACGAAGGCATCAGGGCGCCAACGGTTCGATAGCCGGGCGCGGGGAGGCAAATCCACTGTGGTGTCAGCGCTGCGCGTCATCTTCACGACCACGCCTTTGCGGCGCAGGTGAGCGGCCACCTGACGCGAAACATCCAGCACCACATCTTTTTCACGGGTGCCACCGATGCCGATAGCGCCCGGGTCTTTGCCCCCATGGCCGGGATCAAGCATCACCCGGTAGGCCCCGCGCCGAACCCACGGCAGGCTCGCCACCGTGAGGGTTCGCAGTGGGGCCCTAGAGCGACCGGGCCTGGTGGGGGCACTGGGGAAGGCCACCTCCCGCTCGAGCACCCCTTCACCCATGGCCACAAAGCGGGCGTCCTGGAGCGGGAAGCGCATGCGCCAGCTGTCCCAGTCGAGGCCCACCAACCGCAGCTTGGAGGGGTCGAGTTCAACGCCACGCTTGAACTCAATCACCAGGCGCGTCACACCGCGCTCGGGCATTCCCACACGAATTTCGCGAACGGCCCCTTTGCCTGGGATCTTGCGCGCCCGCTGGGGGCTGCCAGGGAAATCAATCCAAATGCGATCGCCATAGCGGCTATCGCCGTCTTTGAAAAACGCGTCGAGATCGAGGTTTGGAGAGGTGCGCAGCAGCAGTTCACCCTTGGCCGTGATGGCCCAAGCCGCAAGACGGCTGAAGGCACGGGCCGGCAGCACGGGGATGAGCTGAGCAGCCAGAACTCCCGCCATCAGGCTGGAAGCCCAACGGCGAGCCTCAAACATGGGCGGGCTCAGAACAGGGCTGGGCGACGGTGACGCAGGCTCGGCATCTGGGCGCGAATGCGCTGCAGGTGGTCGGTGTCGATCGGGGCGATGGCCACACCAGGGCCCACGCCTGCATCGGCGAGAACGGTGCCCCAGGGATCAATGACCAGCGCATGGCCGTGACTCTGTCGGCGCCCATAGTGCAGCCCGGTTTGCGCCGGCGCCAGCACGTAGCTGGTGTTTTCGATGGCGCGGGCTTGCAGCAGCACCTGCCAATGGTCTTTGCCGGTGTAGGCCGTAAAGGCGGCCGGCACCATTAACAACTCAGCACCGGCTCCCGCCAAATGGCGGTAGAGCTCGGGAAAGCGAACGTCGTAGCAAATGGAGAGACCAACGCGGCAGAGCCCTGGAAGCTCTGCCACCGGCGGCAACGCGTTGCCAGCGCTGATCGTGGTTGATTCGGTGTAGGTGTTGCCGTCGGGCAGATCCACATCGAAGAGGTGGATCTTGTCGTAGGTGGCCAGCACCTGACCATCGCGGCTCACCAGCTCGGAGCGGTTGAACGTGGCGGCTTCTCCGGCTGGAACCGGGAAACCACCGCCAAGAATCGCCACTTGGTAGCGGCGCGCCATCGTGACCAGAAAGCGGCTGCACCGCTCGGCCAGGGTTGGCGCCAGCTCGAGGCGTTTCTGCTCAGCCCCTAAGAAGGCAAAGTTTTCGGGCAGGCCGACCAGCTCAGCCCCGCGACGGGCCGCCAGATCAATGAGCTCCTCAATCTGGGCAAAATTGGCCTCTGGATCAGGGGTGCTCGTGCACTG
>CAJWAH010000107.1 GCA_913020095.1 uncultured Synechococcus sp. | reverse complement strand
GGGCAAACCTCCTGGTTTGATCGCCCCATTGATGACCCACCACCCGTTGATCAGGATTTCGAGCAGCTCAGCAGGGTTCGATCACAGCTCGTGCCATCGCTGAGTGAGAGCTCCTATGGCCCCTTGCGTTTGCAGCAGCAGCCGGTTGCCTACAGCCGCGATCAACAACCTTTGCTGGGACCGCTACCTGGCTGCCCCAATCTCTCGTTGTTCACCGGTTTTGGTGGTCCGTTTGCGTTGGTGCCAGCGCTCACTCCGCTGACGGCCCAGGCCTTGGCCACCGAGGACTGGAGTCAGATCAGGGGTTTGGGTTTGCTGTGTAGGTGAGCTGGGGCGTGAAGGGCGCGTTGGGGTCCAGGGGCACGGGCAGCAGTTCCCGCAGCAACTGGGCGTAAGTGATGTTCACATCCACCGCAGCATTAAGGCGTTGCACCAGGCTGCTGATTAAGCGCTCTTGGGTGATCGATAGATCCAGCTCACTGGAGAGGCCGGTTTGATAGCGCAGCCGCACATCGCGAAACGCCTCGATGGCGGAGGCAACGCCCCGCCGCGCTGACGCCAATTTCGCCAAGCTGGCTTCATGGTTGAAGAAGGCGCTCTCCAGCCGCAAGCGAATGGCGTTGCGCATGGCGGCATAGTCCTGGGCGCTTGCGGCCGCTAGCCGATCGAGTGCCCGGGCTTGGCCGCTGGTGGTGCCAGCATCAAACAGCAGCCACTGCAGGCTGAGCCCTAGGGCCCAGTCGTAGCCGCTGTTATTGGACACGGTGTTGATCGCGGTACCGCAGCAGCCTCCGTTTTTGGGAATCACGTTGTACATCTGCTCATTGATGCCGTAGGTGCCGGCATTGCCGAACAGCGACAGCTTGGGGAGCAGCTGGGCAGCCACCGCATCACTGCGCTTAGCCAGTGCCTGGCGCGCGGCCAGGATGGCTTCCAGCTCGGGGTTGCCGCGATAGGCCGCCAGCAGGCTGGCCTCCAGATCAAGCGGCCAATCCGGCATCGGCACGATCGGATCGCTGGCGCTGGGGGTGATCTCTGGGTTGAGGTTGAGCACCACGGCCAACCGCCGCCGGGCGATGGCGCGATCGGCCATGGCTTGGATCAGCACCTCCTGGTCGCTGGCTTCGATGGCACGGCGACGCATCACATCCAAGCGCGGCACCAAGCCGGCAATTTGCATGTCCAAGGTGTCCTGCAAGATCACCAGGTCGTTTTGAACGGCGGCGTCTTGAATCCGCACGTTCTGATCGGCGCGCTGCAGTCCGTAATAGGCCTCGCTGACATCGAGTTGCAGTCGCCGCAGTTGATTGCCGTAGCGATTGCGCTGTTGCTCGAGGCTGGCGCGCGCCGCCTGCACAAGGGGTGTGCGGGCAAAGTCGATCAAGGCGTAGTCGATCTCTAGGCCCGCTTCACCGAGGTTGTCGGTGCCGTTGTAGTAAGCCCCCCCGCCTGCTGGTGTGTAGAAGGGGCCATCGGTGGGTTGATTCTTGGAATCGAGCAGCCCGTTTTTCGACATCACGGGGATGCCATTGAGGCTGTCATTGCCCGTGGGCACGTTCATGTTGTTGCTGTTTTGCCCCGTGCTCCCCTCGGCGTAGGCACTGATGCGCGGCCAGTAAGTGCCCATGGCGGCCTGCAGTTCAGCCAGGGCTGCCGCAACGCGCTCCCGCTGCGCTTGCAGTGCTGGGTTGTTGTTGAAGGCAATGGCGAGAGCTTGATCCAAGCTCAGCGATTGGATGGCTCCGGCTTGGAGCTGTTCGGCATCTGGGAGCGCCAGGGGGGTGGGCGCTGCCGTTGCACCTGGAGCTAAGGCCCCAGTGGGAGCTGCATTGGGCTTCAAGAGCGATTGCGGCAGCGGTGGCGCCGGTTCAAAGCGATTGGGAATCGGCTCGGGTTCTGGAGGAATCAGGGCATCGAGGGCCCGCAATTCACGATCGAGTCGCTTCCAGCTGCGCTCGAGCTTGTCAACTTCTGCTGTGGAATCCAGTTGGGCCAGGGCCGGCAGCGCTGCAGGGGCCACCAGCGCCAGCGTCAGGGCTGCCCACCGCATCAAGCCAAGAGGGCGCGCGATCAACAACCTGGTCAAAGAATTCGGCGGCAGTCTGGCTTGATCTGGTTGTCCTTGCCCGGATCTGAGCGTTAAACGCCATGGCGAAGCGTTTCTTCTCCCAACTGCTCGATCGCTGTGAGGCCAAAGCCGAACAGCTCAAAACCCGCTGGGCCGGCCTGAGTGACCACGGCCAGGTTGGCGTTTGCCTCACTGGCGTCACCGGAGTGTTGGCGCTTTGGGCCCTGTTTTGGCCGGTGCCAACGGAGGTCAAAGGCCAAGGTGTGCTGATCTTTCCCAGTAAGGCGGGATTGCTGAATGCCCGGGCGCAAGGTCAAGTTTTGGCGGTGAATGTGGAGGTGGGCGATCGGGTCAAGCAGGGCCAGGAGCTGATGTCGCTCTATCTGCCGGTTTTGGAACGTGAATTGGCGCAGCAGCGGGGCAACTTGCTGCAGCTCGAAGCCATCAACCGCGAGCTCAATGAGCGTGATGCTCGTCGCTTGGAGACCGAAAAGGCTGCGGTGGATGTGGCGCTCGCCAAATTCGATGACGATCTCGATCGCTACAGCCGCCTGCAAGCGACCTATGGCAACAAGCTCAACAACCTCGAGTGGCTGAGTTCACGTCAGGTGGTGGCCCCGCTGTCGCGGGAGGTTGTGGCTGCTGAGCAAGGTCTCACCAACACCAGCGTCAGCCTTGATGACGTCACGATTCAACGCAAGCGGGTGTTGACGGCCTATCAGCAGGTGAAGCTCGACATTGAAACCGAAGCACTCGAGCGGCAATTCGCCATTGGTGATCTCAAGCGCAAGATCAGCGTCACCGAAGCCCAGATCGCCTACGACGGCAAGGTGATGGCTGGACGTGATGGCGTCATGATTGATCTTCAGGTGATCCCAGGTCAGACGGTCAAAGTCAGCGACCGCTTGGGAACCATCTTGGGATCGTCTGAGGCCGGGGGAAGCAAGGCTCCCCAGCTCAATGCTGTGGCCTATTTCAAGCCGGCTGATGCGCGCCGGCTACCGCTGGGGTTACCGGTGGAGGTGGTGCCTGATTGGCAGCAGCGCGGACGCTTTGGCGGGATTGTTGGCAAGGTCACGAGTGTTCTCACCTTGCCCTCGACCGAAGATGATGTGTCGACCACAACGGGTAACCCGCAACTGGCCAAGGAGCTCACCAAAGATGGGCCGGTGATGCGCGCTGAAATTGAGTTGGTGCGCAGCAAAGGCAGCATGGATGGCTACCGCTGGACGCTCTCATTGGGCAGTGGTGTGTTCCCAATCCGCGAGGGCTTAACCGCCACCACCCATGCCTATGTGGAGTGGCGCTCCCCCTTGAGTTATGTGATTCCTGGCCTGCGCTCGCTGACCGGTGGATTCCGCACCTTGCGCATTGATCGCCTCTGGAACCGCCCCTTCTTGGTTCAACCCGACACGATTGAGTGACCCAGTGACTCGACTTCCTCGCATTCGCAACCCATTGCTGCGGCGTGAACTGCCCTGGTTGGTAGCCGAGGTGGTGCTGTTGCTGATTTTGTTCAATGCCAATGCCCCCGAGCTCTGGTTTTGGCTCGTGGTGCTGTTGGTGATCTTGGCTTACCGCTATGAGCGCTGGTGGTCATCGCGGCCTCAAAACGACGACTCACGTGGTTGAGCTTGTGGTGGCTTAGCTGCTCTGCCAATGGTCCCATTGCCGTTCTGTTTCCTCCATGGTGCGAAGGATTTGGCGGCAGCGGTTCATGCGATTGGCCATCCGCTCCAGCTGTTGAAAGCTGAGGTTGCTGGTGTCGGTCTGCTGCAGCTTTCGGTAACAGCGATTCCAGCGCTCGGGCGCTTGGAACGGCTCGGCTGGTGCTGGCGGCAGCCTGTTGCTTTGGGTCTCCACCGTCAGCAAGAGGCGCTGCCAGAGGGCAAGCCTTTCGCTAACAGCATTCAGCAAGGCTGATTCGGCTTGGTGAATCACACGCAGGCTCTCAAGATCCGGCCTAACCGATGGGTAACGCAGTAGTCCATTCGTGGCGATGATCAGCCGCGAGGAACAGCTGATCAGATCATTGATCAGTAGGTAGCGGGGATGCCGCATCGGGTTCTCGCCGAGTTCTTGGGCCACATTTGGCAGCTCCTTACGCAGGCTGATCAGTTGGTTGCGCAGTTGTTGGTGCATCACCTGACCGCTGCGCCGATTGCTCGCTCCCCCTTCGATTTGGCGCACGTTTTCCTGCAGGCCCGCCTGGATGCCAACCAGCAAGTTGGCGTAGTGCTTAAACACCTCAACGCCACTGCGCATCGGCCAAAACAGCTGCAGCGCTAAGACCGTGAGGATCACCCCAAAGGCTGTCCAGAACAGCCGGATGGTGATCCAAATGGGGATGTCTCCGCCGTGGATCAGCCAGCCCATCACGACAATCAGCCCGCCGACCTTGTAGCCCACCTTGAGCTTCAGTAAGCCACCCAGCAGCCTTAGGGACCCCAGGGTGATGGCAATGGCCAAAGCCAGGGGAATGTCTTTAAGGCCCCAAAAGGAGACGTAGAGCAGGGCTCCACCGAGGATCGTGCCCAGGATGCGTTGGCGGCCGAGCTCTAGCGATGCGCCGTAGGTGCCACCGGCTGTGGCAAAGACCGCAAGCGGTACGTAATACCCAAAGGGGATGCCGCTGAGATAGCTAAAACCATTGCCTAGCCCCGCAGTGAATGCCATGCGTAGATCGCGGCGGGTGATCAGCACGGCACGCTCCTGGCCAGGGCCCGTAGGGAGCCATGTAGGGGTTGCTGCTCCTGGGCCAAGGCGAGCATCGCGAATAGCGGCAGCTGCTCACGCTGCGTGGTGGTGTGCCATTGCTTCAGGCTGGCTGGTGCTTTGGAGCCGATCACGCCACTGCGGAGCTCATTGGCCATGGCCTCCACGCTGCTTTCAACTAGTTCGGCTCGCCGCAGCACAGCCTCTGGCAGCTCGGCCATCATCTGCTCCCAGGCCAGCCAGTGGAAGTGGCCCTGCTGCCACAGCAGCAGGCGTCGATTCCAGCCCCGTCGTTTGAGCTGGCTGCGGCGAGAGCTGCGTTGTTCTTGGCGCACTAGCGCCTC
>CAJWAH010000106.1 GCA_913020095.1 uncultured Synechococcus sp. | reverse complement strand
TCAACGGCAGGTGTTGCTGCCGCTGCAGCGCGGCATTTCACTGCAGCAACTCGCCAGCCGTCCCGGCTCCGATCGGCTCTGGCCTGTGAGTGCCTCCCGCAGCCTTGAAATTGATGTGCTGGTGAAAGCGCTACTGGAGCAAAACAACAAGCGCTTCATGCTCGTGACCGATGGCACGGCGGATCAATTGCAGCTGGCTGACCGCTTTCTGGAAACCATGGAGAACCAAGGCGGCAGCTTGATTGGCCTCGACGATGGCCCCCGCAGCCTCAATGGGGACGACGCCAAAGCGTTGGAACGCTTGGCTCTGGATGTGGATTGGTTCCGGCCTCAGGCCCTGGTGGTGATGACCACCAACAACAGCCCCTTGATGCAGGGGGTCCTGAATGAATCCTGGCCCCAAACCCTGACCCTGGTGTGGAACGTGGCGCCCCGCTACGACAGCTTGCAACCCCAACTGGGCGTGGCTGAGGCCAATCGAGGACCGGGATGGGAACCATTCAGCCGCAGCTTTGAGCAGCGTTATGGCTACACACCAGGAACAGTGGAAGCCTCGGGATACGACGCCGGTCAGCTGGTGGCTCTCTCGGTGAGCAGCGGCCAGGAGCAGCCCACCGATGGCATGGGCAGCTTTGACCCCGACGCGAAAGCCCTGCCCTATTGCGCGGCACTGAGGAAAGCCAGCGGCGGCGGCAGCGTGAAGCCCACAGGGGCTGGCAGCAACCTGGATCTCAAAGCAGCAACCCCACCGACAGCGATTCTGGATGTGATCCAGAAGGCTCCCGATGGGGTTGAAACCAGGACGAGTTACGACCTAGGCGCTAGTTGAACTCGCGAATCACTCTTCGCCTTCGTCCTCAGCACCAACGGGCACCAAGCGGATCTGCTTACGGCCCAGCTTGATTTCGAACTCGTCGCCGGGGTTGAGGTTCAGCAAAGCGGTGTAGGCCTTACCAATCAGCAGATTGCCGTTGCCCTGAACTGTGGCGACGTAGCTGAGCTTGCGACCACCTTTGCCAACAGAGCCACCACCGATATCAACACCCTTGGCATCAAGCAGGGCTTCGTAGAAAGCGGTGAAGTTCAGGCGCTCGCCGCCGTCTTTCTTGGTGGAGACGTAACCGCACTCACGAACGATCTCAGATTTGCCGGCGTCGCCAAGTTCCCGAACTTTGGCGAGCAGGTCGTTACCAGTGAGCATGCTCAACAGAATTAATGCACACCGGCAATGTAACCATCAGCCTGCACGTTTGGAAAGCCCTGAGAAGAAATTTGCCGCATCAAATTCTCTACCTTCGATTCACCAGAGCAACAAAACTGGATCCGGCCGATTGAGAAGCCAAAGCTGGCGACGATTTTTGAGCAGTGGCTGGCCAATGATGGCCTCCACATTTAAATCCTTGAGAATCCTGTTTCGCGTCACGATCGCAGGCGATCTTTGCAGTGTGATATCGCCAACGCTCAATCCCGCAAACAGACGTTCAACGGCGAATTCAGAGCCACAAAAGCCTTGGATCTCCACGCCAGAGGGTGGCGACTGTGGGCTTAATCGTTGGGCCAAAGGCACACCGATAAACACAGCTTCCGCCCCGGTGTCAAGCAGGGCCAAGGTGCTTTTTCCGCTCTGATCGGAAACCTGCACAAGGGGTACATAATCCCGCCATTGCAAGGGAAGCCTGAGGGCCTCAGCCGGCGCCGAGTGAATCGATAACTGTTGATCAAAGCGCACTTGTTGCTGTGTGGGATCGATCAACATCGGCAGCTGCCGCAATGCCGATGCACCCAAAACGCCATCGGTCCCAGGGGGAACGCCCAACTTGGGCATCACCAACACCGCCAACTCGCGGATCTTGAGTGCACCCAGTTGCAGGGAGGGCAACACAGCCTGACGGGGCGGGTCAGTGGGGCAATCACTCCCAGCCCCAGCCAAGGTGAAGTTGCCGGCGTTTAACGGTTGCGTTGTCAATTGCAGTCGCGCAATCAGCGCTTGGCTGACCATCGAGCGTGAGGCGCCGGTGTCGATCAGCAGGCGCACCGAATCGCCCGAACTGGTTCGAAACTGAAGGATGGGGGTATCCCCATCACTGGGGATGGCATAGGCCGAGCGGCCAGATCCTTCCATCACAGGCTGTGGCGGAGGAGCGCCTCCCAACTGCACCAGAGCAGCCAGGGCGAGTCCCCAAGCGGTTTGCCAAAGCCCCATCGCAACCATCCTTTGCCCTGATCAAATCGTTTGCTGATCAAGGCTTCAACCCAATCAGCCAAGCCGTCCATGAGAGGCTCATGGGTCAGCAGCCTCTATCGCCCTGATCAGCCTGCAGCAGGTCAGCAAAGATTTTGGGATTAAGACCCTGCTCGATCAGGTCGATCTTGAGGTGGGTCCTCAAGATCGACTGGGGCTGATTGGCATCAACGGCTCAGGCAAATCCACCCTGCTGCGGGTGATGGCAGGGCTGGAACCCGTTGGCGACGGACGTATTCAAATCAATCCCCGCCACCGCGTGATTTACGTGGACCAGAACCCCAGCCTCGATCCTGAGCGCACGGTGCTGGAGCAGGTGTTCGCTGACTGCGGCGAAAAGATGCAGCTGGTTGAGCGCTACGAAGGCCTCATCCAAGAGCTGGAACAACGCCCAAATGATCCTGCGCTGCTGGGCGAGCTCAGCCAGATCAGCAATCGCATGGATGAGGCCAAAGCCTGGGAACTTGAGCGCCAATGCCAAGAAGTGCTCAGCCGGCTGGGCATCCGTGATCACAGCCGCAAGGTGGGAGAGCTCTCTGGGGGCTACCGCAAACGCCTGGCCTTGGCATCGGCGCTGGTGGCCGAGCCCGATGGACTCCTGCTCGATGAGCCCACCAACCACCTCGATGCCCTCGCCACCGAATGGCTTCAGGGGTTTCTGCAGCGCTTCAAAGGGGCCCTGGTGTTAATCACCCACGACCGCTACTTCCTGGAACGGGTCACCAACACGATCATCGAGTTGGACGGCGGTCAACTGCGCCGCTACCCAGGCAACTACGGCGCCTATCTGAAAAAGAAAGACGAGGAAGAGGTCGCTGATGCCGCCCGGCAACGGGCCTACCGCTCGGTGATGCGCCGCGAGATCGAATGGCTCAAACGCGGACCCAAAGCACGCAGCACTAAGCAAAAAGCCCGCATTCAACGCATCGAGCAGATGCAGGAGCAAAGCTTCAAGCCGGTCAAACAAAACGTGGCCATGGAAAGCGCCAGCCGGCGCCTTGGCAAAACGGTGATCGATGTGGAGCATCTGCAGCGCAAGCTCGGCGAGCGCTGTTTGATCAACGACTTCACCTATTCCTTCTCACCGGAAGATCGGGTTGGCTTCATCGGCCCCAACGGGATGGGGAAATCCACGCTGCTGGATCTCATCAGCGGCCGCCAACAACCCGATGCTGGTTCGGTGGTGCGCGGCGAAACGGTGGTGATCGGCCGCTTTGATCAGCACTCCGAAGACCTCAAGCCCGAGCTCAAGGTGATTGAGGTCATCCAAGACGTGGCCGAACGCATTGATCTGGGACAGGGCAACAGCCTCACCGCCTCGCAACTGCTGGAGCGCTTCCTGTTTCCGCCAGCCCAACAACACAGCCCTGTCGCCAAGCTTTCAGGCGGTGAACGCAGGCGGCTGCATCTCTGCCGGTTGTTGATGGCCGCGCCCAATGTGCTGCTGCTCGATGAGCCAACCAATGATCTCGATGTGCAAACCCTCGCCGTCTTGGAGGACTACATCGAAGATTTTCGTGGCTGCGTGGTGATCGTCTCCCACGACCGCTATTTCCTGGATCGCACAGTGGATCGCCTGTTCTGCTTTCAAAGCGGTGGCCTGCTGGAGCGCTTTGAGGGCAACTACAGCGAATGGCTGGAACAACAACCAGCCAAACAAGCCCCCGTGAGCAGCAAAACCAAGCCGGCCGCCGCCAAGCCGAAACGGGAGCAACCCAAGCGCCGCAGCTACAAGCAGCAGCGTGAGCTCAATGATCTCGACAGCCAACTGCCGCAGTTGGAAGAGCAAAAAACGCAACTGGAGTCGCAGCTGGCCGGAGCCGATTACGACCGGCTTGAAGCCCTCACCCAAGAGTTGGCTGAACTCTGCGAGCAGATCTCTCGGGCCGAAGATCGCTGGCTTGAACTCAGTGCGCTGCCTGAGTAGTGCTTGACCACCCCAGCACCTGTGGCAAAGGTGTGATGGTCAGCGCTTGGGGCGATGCAAACCCTCGACTGGTGGTTGCTAGTGCATCCCGTCTTGGCGGTGGTGCTGATCTATCCGTTGCTCGGGATCGTGGTTCGCCTTGGCTGGCAAGCCCGCCAACGCCGTGTTCACCAAGCCAAGCTGCCCGCCATCACCGGGCGTGATCACAGCCAACTGGGGCAGTGGTTGGCTTCCGCCGTGGTGGTGCTGGTGTTGATTGCACTGGCGGTTGTGATCAGCAGCAAACAAACAGCGGATAGCTCACGCCAGTTGCCATTGCTGCTGGCTTGGCTCGGGACAGCCACCAGCTTGTTGGCTCTGTGGCGGGTTCAATCCGCCGGACTCAGGCTGAGTTTTGGCTTGATCACCTGGAGCGGCGTGTTGGCCTTGGGCGCCCAGCCCGAGGTGTTTCGCCTCAGTGACAACCCCTTGGAGGCCGCCTTCTGGCAATCCCACTACTGGGGGGGAGTGTTGGTGTGCGGGCTCATGCTGTTCAACTTGGCGGCCTGGCCGGAAATCCAGCGGTATCTGTCCTGGCGACGCCTGCACCTGGGCGCCAATGTGCTGGCAGCCGTTTTGTTCCTCAGCCAAGGGATCAGCGGTAGCCGCGATTTGCTGGAGATTCCGCTGAGCTGGCAACAACCGTTTTTGCAGCAGTGCAACTGGGCCGAACGGGTCTGTCCATCCCCGCCGCCGAACTAAGCCAGCACAGCGATGCAATCGATCTCCACCTTGGCCCCTTTCGGCAACGCCGCCACCTGAACGCACGCACGCGCTGGTTCAACGCCATGGCCGAAGGTCTCGGCGTAGATGAGCGGCACGAGGCGGATGAAGGCGCCGCCGAAGAAGCCGTAGACGCACACATACAAAACCATCATTCCGTAAGTCGGATTCAGGGGCAAGATCCCCGAGCAGAGGGCGCACATCCCCATGGAGAATGCGAAGGTGCGGACGAGACCTGGGATGTCTATCTTGTGGTGTAAAAAGAAA
>CAJWAH010000105.1 GCA_913020095.1 uncultured Synechococcus sp. | reverse complement strand
GTTGTTCGCTCAGATCGCGGCCGCTGAGCTTGCCGTAACCGGCATGCTTCATCACTGCGAAGTACACATCCCCTTCAGCGCTGTAGGCCGCACCTTTGGCTTCCAGTTCGCCGATGAGATTGCGGATCCCATCCAGGCACTGAGTGGCGCGGGGCATGCGGTCGGGCCGCAGGATTCCAAGAGCATCCATGTCCTGATGGAAGGACTCGATGTTCCGCTCGCTGACGGCCGTCATCGTGGAGTTCTCCTCATCGGCGCGTTTGAGGATCTTGTCGTCGATGTCGGTGAAGTTCTGAACGAAGGTCACCTCGAGGCCGCGCCAGATCAGATACCGCCGCAGCACATCCCAGTTGATGTAGCTGCGGGCATGGCCCAAGTGGCAGAGGTCATAGACCGTGACGCCGCAGCAGTAGATCGTGGCTTTGCCGGCCTCAAGAGGCTCGAACGCTTCGGTGCGGCTGGTGAGGCTGTTGGTGAAGCGCAGGGACACGGCAAGAACAGGCGCAGAACCGGAGGTTACGTTCCAGCCGGGATCTGTGTTACTTCGCCTCCATCCAGTTGGGGCCACTGCCGATCTCAACCACCAACGGCACGCTCAGACTCACGGCCTGCTCCATGGTGCGTTGCACGCTGCTCTGCACCGCGTCCAGCGCATCGGGGGCGCACTCGAGCACCAGTTCGTCGTGCACCTGCAGCAGCAGCCGGGCCGGCAGTTGCTGCTCAAGCAGCAGCTGCTGCAGATCCACCATCGCTTTTTTGATGATGTCGGCGCTGGAGCCCTGGATCGGGGCATTGGCGGCGGCCCGCAGTTGCTGGGCTTCCATGCCGCCGCGCCTGGCCACATCGAGATCGATCTCAGCGGGATCGGTTCCCTTGAGGCGCCCGAGGCCTTGGGGATCGAAATGGAAGGGCCGGCGGCGCCCCATCAGCGTTTCCACGTAGCCCCGGCTGAGGGCCAGGCGCTCCTGCCATTCGAGGAACGCAAACACCTTGGGGTAGCGCTGCTTGTAGCGGCTGAGGAACTCCTTGGCTTCGGCTTGGCTGACCCCGGTAGCGCGGGCAAAGCGTTGGGCGCCCATGCCGTAGATCACCCCGAAGTTGATGGTTTTGCCCAGGCGCCGCTCCTCATCGCTCACCTCGCTCTTATCCAGCAGCAGGCGGGCTGTGAGCGCATGCACGTCATCGCCGCTGTTGTAGGCCTCCACCAAGGCCTCTTCGCCGCAGAGGTGGGTGAGGATGCGCAGCTCGATCTGGCTGTAGTCGGCGCTGAGCAGGGTCCAGTCCTGCTGGGGCAAGAAGGCTTTGCGGATCTGGCGGCTGTAGGCCGTGCGCACCGGGATGTTCTGCAGGTTGGGGTTGCTGCTCGAGAGCCGCCCAGTGGCCGTTACCGCCTGGTTGAAATCGGTGTGCACCCGGCCGGTTTCGCTTTCCACCAGCTGGGGCAGGGCATCGACATAGGTGCTTTTGAGCTTGCTCAAGGTGCGGTGCTCCAGCACCAGGGGCACCACCGGATGGGCGTCTTCAAGTTTTTCCAGCACCGCGGCATCGGTGCTCCAGCCGGTTTTGGTCTTGCGTGATTTTTTGCGGTCCAGCCCCAGGGTGTTGAACAGCAGTTCGCCCAGCTGTTTGGGGGAGGCCAGATTGAACTCTTCGCCGGCCGCGGCAATGGCTTGCTGCTCAAGTTGCTGCAGCTTTTCGCCCATCGATTGGCCCAGCTCTTGCAGGTAGGGCACATCGATGCGGATGCCGGTGGCTTCCATTTGTGCCAGCACCGGCTCCAGCGGCAGTTCCAGTTCTGAGAGCAACTGCGGCAAGGCTTCTCCGAGTTGCTCGAGTTGTTGCACCAGATCAATCGCTAAGCGGTAGGTGAGGTGCACATCCATGCCGCAGTACTGGGCTGCGGCCTCGATGGGCACATCGGCAAAGGTCTGCCCTTTGCTCACCAAATCGCTGAAGCTGGTGGGGCGGAAGCCGTAATGGCGCTGCGCCAATTCCTCGAGGTTGTGGCGAGCTGAGGCGTCGCGCAGATAGTCCGCCAGCAGGGTGTCGACGGCCACGCCATTGAGCTCCAGCCCATGGCGCAGCAGCACCAGCCGGTCGTATTTGGCGTTCTGCAGGCATTTCCGCTGCGTTGGACTGGCCAGCCAAGGGGCCAGGGCCTCAAGCACCTCGGCAAGGGGCAACTGCCCTGCGGCGCCGCTGTGGCCGATTG
The DNA here is from genome assembly GCA_913020095.1 of uncultured Synechococcus sp. Classification (GTDB taxonomy): domain Bacteria; phylum Cyanobacteriota; class Cyanobacteriia; order PCC-6307; family Cyanobiaceae; genus RCC307. The sequence continues at coordinate 2,997 of CAJWAH010000105.1, read as the reverse complement.
GGATGTAGGCCAGATCGTTGTCGGCTTCACCCCAGCAGAAGCCCAAGCCCACCAGCTGCGCGCGGAAGGGGTTGAGGTCGGTGGTCTCGGTGTCGATAGCCACGGCGGGGGCATCGGCGCTGCGTTGCTGCAGCTGGCTCACCAGGGCCTGGAGCTGAGCGGAGCTGGTGATCAGCTGCGGGTTTAAAGGCGGGGTGGTGGGCGTTTCGCTCTCCGGTTCGCTTTCGGCAGCGCTGGGTTCGGCTCTACTTCCGGTGTCGAGGCTGAGTTGGCCAGCGGCGGAAAAGAGCTCGGCAAACTTTTCGCTTTGGCGCTGCAGGCTGTTGAGCTCCAGCTCCTCCAGCCGCTGACGCAAGGCCCCCAGCTCCACCAGGCCCAGACCCAACCGCGGATCTTCGGGCAGGGGAATGTCCACCAGGATTTCCGCCAGCATCCGCGAGCGGTAGGCGTTCTCCTTGTCGTTGCTGAGCTTGCCCTTGAGTGCGCCTTTGAGGGCTCCGCTGTTGGCTTTGGGGTCGCTCAGGGCTTCGAGAGCCTTGTAGACCCCATCAAGATCACCGTTTTCGCTCAGCAGGTTGATGGCCGTCTTGGGGCCAACACCGCGCACCCCCGGGATGTTGTCGCTGCTGTCACCGGTGAGGGCCTTGAGGTCCACCACCTTGTTGGGCATCACGCCGAGTTTGCTGACGACACCCTCTTCTCGGATCTCCGTGGGGCCACTGCTTTTGGCGTAAGGGCCACCGCCCATATAAAGGACAGCGATGTCGCGCTGGTCATCCACCAGCTGGAACAGGTCGCGGTCGCCCGAGAGGATTCGCACCCGCCATCCCTCATTGGCGCCGCGGTTGGCCAGGGTGCCGAGCACGTCGTCGGCTTCGTAGCCCGGGGCCAGGCAGAGGGGGATATCCAGGCAGCCTTTGAGGATCTCTTGCAGGTTGTCGACGTCCTGGAAGAAGTGATCGGGGGCTACATCGCGGTTGGCTTTGTAGGTCTCATCGGCTTTGTGCCGGAAGGTGGGCTCAGCGGTGTCAAAGGCGATCACCACCCCTTGGGGTTTGAGGCTTTTGCAGTTGTCCAGCAGCGCTTTGAGGAAGCCATACGTCACGCTGGTGGGGATGCCGTCTTGGGTGCTTAAGCCCCCTTCGCCCCCCTTGGAGAAGGCGTAGAAGCTGCGGAAGGCCAGGGAATGGCCATCCACCAGCAGCAACAGAGGCTTGGTTGTGCTGCCCATCAGACGCTGGAATTGGCCCACAGCCTGCCATCCGGCATCCTTGGGTGAGACCTGCACAGCTCATGAGCCGTCGCCCGAGCCGCTATGCCGTGCATCTCTTGCTGGAAGGCGGCCATCGCCACCAGATTCAGTTTCCTGATCTCGAGAGCTTTCAGAGCTGGTATGCCGAGAGCCTCAACAAGCCCGATGCCCAGGCTTTTGTGAATGTGCCCATCACCGAGCTGGAGGGTGAATACTTTGTGGTTCGTCCGCGGGCTGTGCTGGCTGTGCATGTCGAACCCCAGTTCACGGGTCTTGAATGAGCGCTGAGCGGCTCAATCTGCTCTGGGGCATCACCATGGCCTCCGGGGCCACGGCCCAGCTGGTGGCCAAGCTCACCAGCCTGCAGGCGGTGGTGCTGCTGCTGGTCAGTGGTTTGGTGGTGGGCCGAGCCGGTTTCCATTGGGTGGAGCCGCTGGATTTGGGCTCCAGCCTCGGCACCGTGGTCGGCCTGCTGGTGAGCCTGGTGCTGTTTGAAGGCGGCCTCAAGCTGCGGCTCCCCGGTGGTGAGCTGCGCACAGCTGTGCTGCGCATCGTGACGGTGCGGCTGTTGGTGGCCTTTGGCGGAGCCTTTCTGGCGGCCCACTGGCTGGCTGGTTTGAACTGGTCGTTGGCCGCGGTGTTCAGCGCCATCGTCTTGGCCACCGGCCCCACGGTGGTGAACCCCCTGGTGCAGCAGATGCGCCTGCAAGAGCCCCTCGGCGAGGTGCTGGAGGGGGAGGGCTTGGTGCTCGAACCAATTGGTGCCGTGCTGGCGGTGATGCTGCTGGAGCTGGTGCTGGGAGATCGCACCGGCTGGCAGGGCGTGGCCGCTGGCCTATTGCTGCGCTTGGGATTTGGCGTGGCCATGGGCTTGCTCAGTGGCCTGTTGCTCTCTGAGTTGCTCAGGCGCTTGCCAGCTGATTCCGGGGTTTTGGGCCTGCGGGTTCAGCTCACGCTGGGCATTTTGTTTTTGATGTATGGCGGCTGCGACGCCCAGCTGTCGGAATCGGGATTTCCAGCTGCGGTCGCTGCTGGGGTGGTGGTGGGGCGCCGGCCGTCTTCGGAGCCGCAGCAGCTTGATGACTTCATTCGCCAGCTAGCCCAATTGGCGATCACGGTGCTGTTTCCGCTGCTGGCCGCTGATGTCTCCTGGCGGGAACTCAGCCCCTTGGGGCTGGGCGGGGTTGGTTGCGTGCTGGTGCTGATGGTGGTGGTGCGCCCGCTGGCGATCTCAGTGGCCAGCACCGGCTTGCCCCTGCAGTGGAAGCAGAAATTGATGCTGAGTTGGATGGCGCCGCGCGGCATCGTTACGGCCGCGGTGGCCAGTTTGTTTGCGATTCGCTTGGAAGCCGCTGGCTTTTCAGGTGCTGGACGCCTGCAGGGATTGGTGTTCCTCACGATCTTGATGACCGTGGGCCTCCAAGGCCTCACGGCGCCTTGGTTGGCGCGCCGCTTGGGCTTGGTTCAGCCTGATTTGGAGGCCGAGGCCGGTTCAGCCGAGGGCGCTGCTGATGCGCCCGCGGTCTTGCCCGGCCGCGTTCAGTAGCAGCCAGCTCTCCATCAGATCAGGTCCCTGCAGTTGGCCCATCAAGGCACCGCGCAGCGATTTCATCAGCACGCCTTTTTTCACATCGGCGGCTTTGCAGGCCTCGCCCAGCAGAGCTTTGGCCTGATCGGCTTGCAGCGGCTCCTCGCCCAGTGCGCTGAGAAGAGCCTTGAGGGCCTCTTTGGCTCCGGGGTGTTGC
>CAJWAH010000104.1 GCA_913020095.1 uncultured Synechococcus sp. | reverse complement strand
CCAGCTGCTCGCCACCCGTACCTTGCGCCGTTCGGCCAGCAAGCTCAAGGGCTCGTTGACGCGCATCTGCTCCTCCCTCGCCGCGTGCCACCTGCCCACAAACTGCCCCACCTCGTCGCGGGAGAGCACGGTGCTGCGCGCCAGCGCCTGCTCAAACGCCCGCCGCGTCATCTCCAGCGCCACGACAAAACTCCCCCGGTACGGCGTCACCTCGATTTCGGTCGGCTCCCCGACAGGCTGGCCGTCAGAGCGATTGATGAGCTGTGGCGGGAGGTGGAGGCAGGTGGAGCTGCCCCAGTCTCGCACGCCCAGCAGCGCCATGTCGCCCACGAAATCCCCGGCCCCCAGTACCAGGTTGGCGTACGTCGCTGCCTCGTGCTGCATCGCCACCTCCACCTTGCCCTGTGTGATGATGAGCATGCGGTCGGGGGGGTCGCTGAAGCGCACCAGAGGCTGCCCGGGAATGAAGGCCAGGTACTTGAGCTCCACGAACAGGCTGTTGAGGAAGGCCTCGTGCAGCACCGACCCCCATCCGGTTTCAGCGGCAGCCCCGCGATCTTGCGCCGCCAACTTCACCAACAGCAGCGCCACGATGATGGCCGGCGATTCCATCAGCGCTAAGGCCGCCACCATGTAGCCATCGGATGGAATCTGCAGCACCCGCAGAAAGCTTTCGGCCGTGATGAACGTCACGGCACTGATCGAGCCGTAGGCCCCAGCCAAAGCAGCCGCATTAAACACATCGAACTGGGTGCGAAGCACGCCAAAAGCGGCCAATGGCACCAGCACCGCCATCAACAAGGCAGCGCCAATGGTCAACAGCACGTCGGGGCCAAGTCCACTGGCTTGCAGTTCGACGCCCCCTTTAAAGCCAATCGAAAGCAGCAGGTAGAGGGAAAACAGCTTGGGCAGCGGCGCTGGAATCTCCAAATCGGAGCCCAGCAGGACCGCGAAAACCCCCAGGAAAAAAAACAGAATCGCTGGAGAGAGCAGGTTCTGCAGAACCAGGGCTGTGTCCATGGCACCTCTCAATAACCCGGTCTAATCAGCACTCCATCGGCTGGCCACGGTCCACAATGGGCAGCCGCTCCGCTGCAGCTGTGCCCGCATCGACACCTGAGCTGTTGATCATCGCCAGCAGCAACCCCAGCAAGGTGGCGGAATTGCAGGCGATGTTGGCGCCGGTGCAACTGAGGGTGCAGCAGCAGCCCGAGGGCATCGACATTGAAGAGACGGGCAACACCTATCTCGAAAATGCACGGCTGAAAGCCGCTGAAGTGGCTCGCCTCACCGGCCACTGGACCTTGGCCGATGACTCCGGCATTGCAGTTGATGCCCTCGGCGGCGCGCCGGGGCTCTATTCAGCTCGCTACGGCAGCAGCAATGACGAGCGCATCGGAAGGCTGCTGGGGGAACTCGGCGATGGGCCCTATCGCAGTGCCAGCTTCCATAGCGCCGTGGCCGTGGCCAATCCCGATGGGGAGATCAAGCTGGAAGCCGAGGGCATATGCCGCGGCGAAATTCTGCTGCAGAGCCCAGGGCAAAATGCTGGCTACGACAGCATTTTCTGGGTGCGTGAGGCCGCTTGCACCTACGCCGAGATGAATCAACACCAACGCAGCAAACTGGGCAGCCGCGGCAAAGCGATGCGCCAGATCGCCGAGCACATGCGGCAATTGTTTGGGATTTAAGAGGAGCTGTTGATGCTGGCCACCGCCCGCATCGCGGCAGCCGCGGCTTCCTCCACATCACCCTCGCGGCCCGCCAAGGTCAGACGCCCGAAGGCACCCACTGCTTTGACATCAACAACGGTGATGTTGGAAGCCTTTTCGGCTTCATTGGCGGCGATGAGCACATAGCCGGCGGGTTCGGTTTCGAGGATGAACATGCTCATGCCGGCCTGAATCATCGAACCGCGGCGGTTCTGACGGTTAATCAGCACGGCATGGTCGGGCGTGATGGCCCGGATGATCTCTGTCCAGGTGACGGTGCACGGGCTGCGCTGCTCAATGCGGCTGCCAATGGCTTCCAGCACCACCTGGCCGGAATGCAACACCGTGCTTTGGTCACGGTGATAAAGGGCCAGCGAACCAAAGGCCCGCTCCACCACCATCTGGCCGAGCCGGACTGTGCTGGCCTTGAGGGCAATGTCGGTGACCCGGTGAACCGCCATGCCCGGCGACACTTCCAACCAGAGACAGGCATCACCTGGGATTGGCAAAAAGCCCTGGGAGACGGTGCCCATGTAGGCCGCCAACTGGGGCTGCAGGGAATCAATAAAGACATGGGTGCGCAGCTCAATGGCGCCCACATCACTGCCTTGTCTGGAGATCCGATGCCCTTCGCTGTCGGTGGTCACCGTGACGCAGCTGGGGCCATTGGCCTCGGGGTCCACCCGCGTACCGGTAATCGCCACAGAGGATCCACCTTTGCGCTGGGCCAAGCGCAGATTCCGGGCGGATCGATCGGCAGCTAAATCCGCCAGGTGGCAATGAGTCCCAAGTCGGTGGGGACTTTAACGGCCAGGGCTACATATTTTTTTCGTTCGACTCGATACAGCACGAGCGCTGATCACACCTATCACCAGGAGTAATCAGAGGACGTTGCGACCGTGCTCACCTCCAACACCCGCCTCAAGCTTCAGGAAATCCTGCGGCGCATTGCCCATCAAGACGAGGTCAGCCTCGGCGATCGCATCTATGTGCAGAAATTCGCCGACCGTGATGCCACTGTGGCCAGCTGGTTGCGCACAGCACGCAGGCTTCAGCGCGGCCCGGCAGCCACAGGGGTGGATCAACTGCTCACCGCGCTCGACTTGGGTGATGTGGATGGCGATACCAAGGCCCCTAACAATGCCGATGACGATCTTGGCGATTGGTTCAGCGGCGCCCCGGACTGGTTACGTCGCAGCTGAGTAGCCCTTGCGCTGCGGTCCGCAGTCGGTACCTTCCGGCCAACGGACTCCTTAGCCATGGCCAAAAGCAACGGGCAGCAGACCACGGTGGACCCCCAAGCCCACGAGTGGATCTCCAAGGCCATGGAAGATGGGATCAAGCCTGAGCAGGCCTTGGCCTTCATGGGTTTGGGCCTGATGCAGCGCCTGAACGGAGAAGACAACAGCTTCACCACCATTTGGCAGGAATCCCAAGAGGGACAGGCTGATCTGCAGAGCCTGCGCCAACGCCTGGAACTCATCGACTTAGCCATTCGCACTGGAGCGCCTTTGAGCACCAGCGAAGTTGGCGCCTTGCTTGGTGCCCGACCCGGTGCCGCCATGGTTGAACGGGGCGGTGTTCAGGCCAAGCGCATCAGCCGCAACGTCTGGAAACTCAGCCGCAGCGATGACAGTAGTGAGCGCGGCGGCTACGGCGATGCCTTCCGCCGCCGCCTCTGATTAGCCCGCTGCAGCAGCATCACCATCACTAGTGCTGAACATGCGGAAGGCACTGATCATCAAAGCCACGCCAAACAACGTGCCCATGGCCCAGAGCGTGTCACTGGGCCATTCCGCCAAGACAAGCCCGCCCAACAGGCAGGTGATCACCCCATCCACCAGCACCAGGTTGCGGGCGGCATCGTTGTGGGAGGCAGCGGATGCGAGCTCCATCACGCCTTCAATCACCAACAGAGCACCAATAAATAAGGTCAAGCTGAAGGTGCTATCGAGCGGAAACAGCAGCACAAACAGGCCGCCACCGAGATAGAGCAGTGCTGAAAGCAGGCGAAACGCTTTACCCCGCCCGTCGGCTGCAGCGCCAACGCGCAACAACTGGCTCACACCGGCGGCCAAGGCCACAGCACCAAAGCCAATTGTGACCGCCAAAGCGGAGATGAACGGGAACACAATGGCGGCCAGACCCCCAAGCAACAGGAGAACCCCTGTGGTGATACGCAGATTGCGACTCGCAGGAACAGCCATCAATCAGACCTCGGCACTACCTGGAAGCTAGACAGAGCGGCCGTTCTTAACCTTTTTTCGATCTAGGACATCCAACCTTCTTTCACAGTGCCCGTGGCTGCCATGGCTGAGGCAACGCCGTCACCAGAGTCCAAGGGAGTCGTGGATGAAAGCCTGAAGCAACGGCTCAAAAAGCAGCCACGACGGCAAGAGGTGGAGCCAGCTCTGCCAGGCAGAGAGGCATTGGACCATCAAGAGGATGAAGGCGTCGAACTGCGCGGCCAGAGCATGCGTGGCGATCACTAGCTCGGCGTTGCAGACTGTGTTCTCCAACACCTCCCCAATCGTTGCCAGACACCAATGCCCTGAGCCGCCTGCAGCGGATCCGCCGCGAAGACGCTCTAGAAGCGATGGAGCGCGGGGCTGTGCTGCAGGCCTACAGCGCTGGTGAGACCATCTTCATCAGCAAACGGCATGGTCTTTGGGATTGGCAGCGCGATGGCATTCCGGGTTGGTTGCTGCCGGAGTTGGATGATGCCGGCTTGTTGCCAGAGGCGTTGAAGACCGCCTGAATTGCCCCCACACTGACGGCACTGCAGGAAAAGCCATCCAAGCGTGAACAGCGAGCTGGTGCGCAACAGCCTGAAGCTGTTCACGGCAGCCTTCATCACCGCTGGGGTCGCTCTGTGGACCGAGCGTATTGAATTTGTTTGGTATCCACTCGTCGCTGTGGTGGTGGTGGTGGATGACAACGATGACCAAACAGCCAAAGCCGCCAGCAATCGGATTCTTGGCACCGCCATGGGCGGGCTGATCACTTTCATCGTTCACACCATCGTTCAAGGCTGGGTCGGGGTGTTGGTGTCGCTGCTGGTGATGATCCCGGTGCTGCGGGTGCTGGGTTGGTCCGGTGGATTGAACACTGCTGGTCTGCTGAGCGTGATGTTTTTGATGATTCCCGACTACACCGCACTGGATTGGAACTACGTCTTCAACCGCGGCCTCGACACCATCGTTGGTTGCATCATTGCCCTGCTGGTTGGCCTGCTGTTTTGGCCCCGTGGTGTCTATGAGCAGCTCAATCAAGCCGACGCCGACTTGCGACGAGCCATGGGCGATCAGTTGCAGCGCTACCGCGACTGGCTGAACCACAAAGGGCCGCGTCCGGTGCCACTGCCTCCGGCTCCACTCTCCATCAGGCTGCAGCGCATCGAGGCGCTGGTGAGTCAAGAACAACGCAGCTCTCGCCGCAGCCAGCTCAAGCGACGGGGCTGGAATCGACGCCTGCTGCTGTGGCAGCAGGGCCACTTCCACTGGATTGCCTGGGAGCAAATGATGGCCGAGCTGCCAGAAGCGGTGGTGCGACGAGCCGAACTGGTTGAGAGCAGCGTGG
>CAJWAH010000103.1 GCA_913020095.1 uncultured Synechococcus sp. | reverse complement strand
CGCCAGCAGCCCGGCAGCTTTTACAGCCGCACGGCCGTGGTTCAGGGTTGGGCCCTGGCCCGCCAGGAGCCCGAGTTGCTGCAATGCGCTGGCGGCGCAGAAACTTGTCTGCGGGATTTGGCCGTGCTCAATGGCACGGCCATCGCTGATTTGCACAGCTTGGTGCGATTCGACGGCCCTGATGGCCGCCTGGATCAGCTGCAAAAAGCGCTGGTGGATGGCCGCTCCCACAGCATCTTTAACGGCACCGTGAAGGTTCCCCGCGCAGCCCAAGGCACTGATGCCGCCCAGCTCAGTCGTCATTTGCTGCTCAGTGAGCAGGCCTGGGTCGACACCAAGCCAGAGCTGGAGATCGTTGCCGACGACGTGAGCTGCAGCCACGGCGCCACCGTCAGCAGCCTGGCCGATGAGGAGCTGTTTTATCTGCGCAGCCGCGGCATTGATCGCCCAGCCGCCACCGAGCTGCTGCGCCGGGGCTTCTGCTTGGAGGTCTTGAATCAGCTGCCGCCGCTGGCTGCGGGTTGGCATCCATGGCAAGGGAGCTTGGCGCGATGACAGCTGCCGCTCTTGGGCTGGATCTGGCACAGCGCACCCGCGGGGATTTCCCTGTGCTCGATCAGCAGATCCATGGCCGTCCGCTGATCTATCTCGATTACGCGGCCACCAGCCAGAAGCCGCGTCAGGTGCTTGAAGCCCTGGCTCACTACTACCGCTGCGACAACGCCAACGTGCACCGCGGTGCCCACAGCCTCAGTGCTCGCGCCACCGATGCCTTTGAAGCGGCCCGCAACACAACGGCGGCCTTTGTGGGATCAGCTGACCCAGCTGAAATCGTGTTCACCCGCAATGCCACTGAAGCCATCAATTTGGTGGCGATGACGTGGGCGCTCGATCAGCTCCAACCCGGAGACGAGATCCTCACCACGGTGATGGAGCACCACAGCAACTTGGTGCCCTGGCAGATGGTGGCGGCACGGACGGGAGCCGTGTTGCGCCATGTGGGCCTCACCGCTACCGGTGAGTTGGATCTCGATGATCTGCGCGCTCAGCTCAACGGGCGTACTCGCTTGGTGGCGCTGGTGCATGTCAGCAACACCCTGGGCTGCCTCAATCCCATCGCAGAGGTGGTGTCTCTCGCCCACGCCGTTGGCGCCCGCGTGCTGGTGGATGCGTGCCAAAGCCTTCCCCATCTGCCGGTTGATGTGAAGCAGCTGGATTGCGATTGGTTGGTGGGATCCAGCCACAAGCTTTGTGGCCCCACAGGCATGGGCTTCCTCTGGGGGCGGCGCGAGTTGCTGGAGCAGGCACCACCGTTCCTCGGTGGTGGCGAAATGATTGATGAGGTGTTCCTTGAGCGCAGCACCTGGGCTGCGTTGCCCCACAAATTCGAAGCGGGCACCCCAGCGATTGGTGAAGCCATCGGCATGGCTGCCGCCATCAACTACATCCAGGCGTTGGGTCTTGGGGCGATCCACCAGTGGGAGCAGCGCCTCACGGCCCGGCTTTGGCAGGGCTTGAGCCGCATTGATGGGGTGCGTTTGCTCGGGCCGAGCCCCGAGCAACAGCCCGATCGCGGCGCTTTGGCTGCTTTTGTTGTTGATGGTTTGCATGCCAATGACTTGGCCGCCCTGCTCGATGCCAGTGGCATTTGCATTCGCAGCGGCCATCACTGCACCCAGCCCCTGCATCGGCTTCTCGGCCTGAGTGGATCGGCGCGCGCCAGCCTTGGTTTCACCACCACCGAAGCCGAGATCGACGCGTTCTTGGAGGAGTTGGCTTCAACAGCTGCATTCCTGCGTGAGCACTCCTGAGCAGCCCAAGCTGTTTCTTGTTGTGTTGGGCGGCCGCATCGATGGCTGCCATGTGGAACTCCACGATGTGCGCTTTGTGGTGGGCTCCAGCATTGAGGCCACGATTCCCGAACTGCAGCGCCAGTGGGTGGGTCGCCGCCGGGGTTTGCATCTCGATAGCTGGATGCAGTTGCGCCAAATCGATGGCTATGCGATCAGCCTTGCCGAGGCACCTGCTGATGCGGTGGAGAAGCTTTGGTTTGTGAATGTGGGGGGCTACAACCCCAGCGACTTGCTGGAGTTGCATCAAATCGGCTTGGTGGTGGCCCCATCGGCCGCGGCGGCCAAAGCGCGCGCCAAACGGCGTCTGCTGCCCGATGCCCAGCAGCGCCACAAAGACGATCTGCATGCCGTCGATGATTGCTTGCCGCTGGATCTGCTGCAGGGCTGGCATGTGCAGCTCAGTCCCAATCCCAGTGGTGGATCTCAGCCCCAAGTGCCCGACTGGTGGGGCTATCGCCCGATCGATCGCAAGGTTCAGCTCAGCTGAGTTCGGCGTCCCAGCCTGAGGCCGAAGCCGATCGACAGCAGGGTCAGCACCAGGGCCACCAGGCTGAAGCGGGGCAGTCCCCAGCCGGCGATTAACAGGGGCGATAGGGCTGTAATCAGCCCGCCTCCAAGGAACGGTTCAAAGACAAGTTGCTTAAACGAGAAGGCTTCCATGACGCGGCTGCGGCCGTAGGGATCGGCCATGCGCAGCAGCAACAGGCCCGTGGCGGTGACCCCGGTGCCTTGGCCGAAATCAGCAATGCCGCGTTCAAACCAGTGATCGCTGAAGATCCGCGGAGCGAGCAGGAAGAACGCCGCGATGTTCCAGCTCAATCCGGCGATCGCCAAGGCGATGAAGGGCAGCCAGTTCTCTTCCAGCAACGGCAGGTTGAGGCTGGCCATCGCTGCGGTGATCAGCAGATCCATCGCCACTGAGCCCACGCTGGCCTGCGCTGAGGCGGAGGCCAAGGAGGTCTGACGGCTGCGTTGCAGCGCGACCTGAACGATCAGGCCACCCACCATCGCTAGCGGGAAGACCGGGATGGCTTGCAATAGCCGGGCGGTTTCTGCCCCGCCTAGGCCGCTGCCCACTGCTGTGATCAGCGCCTTCAGCAGGATGCCCAGGCCGACGGCCCCACCGGCGAGGGCCAGGTTGATCGTCAGCTCATCAATCGTGAGGGAGTTCTGCTGGCTCGGCTCGGCTGTGCCAGCGGCCGTTTCAATCGCCAGCCGCTCTCCGGCTGAAAAGGGGTCCTCGTCGGCGATCTGTTGCAGCAGCGCTGCATTGGGATCAGCTGGTTCAAGCCCACGCTCTTTTTGGGCCAGCCACCGACGGCGCCGGCCGATCACCACCAAGCTGCTGCCGATCACCACAGCGGTGAGCACGCCCACGGTGGCCATGGCCAGACCCAAGGTTTCGCCTGACTCCAGGCCCAGCTCGCGGAAGGTGGCGCCCATGCCAGCGGCCGTGCCATGGCCCCCCTCAAAGCCCACCTCGATCAGGGCGGCCATCAGGGGATTGGTGCCGAAGAGTGGTTGCAGGATGGCCAGCACCAGCAGGCCCCCCACCAGGTACTGCCCGAAGCCCAAGGCCATGCCAAAGGCGGTTTGGCCGGCGGCGCGTTTCCAGATCACCCCAGGGCTGGGTAGGCGCTGGCCCAAAAACAAGGTGGCGAACACCAGGCTGATCAGCACGCCAGGGGTTTGCCCCCACACCTTGTAAACCTGCTCAGGAAAGATCGGGAATGGGCCAAAGGGGCCCACCAGCAACCCCAGCAGGCCAGCGACCAAAGCCTCTGGAATGCCCAGTTGGCGCAACCAGCGCAGCCGCTGCCGCAGGGCCATGCCGATCAGCAGCAGCAGGCTGAGGCTGGCGAAGGCCACCAAGACATCGAACAGCTTCATGGCATCGGGAGCGCTGCGGGCAGATTGCCATTCCGGTTGGCAGGCAGCATGGCAGCGGCGCAATGGATGCTTCGCGGATGAATATTGATGGCCGCCCTTGGCGCACGATTGGCCTGGAACCGGATGGCCGCTCGGTCTGGGTGATTGACCAGACCGCCTTGCCCTACAGCTTTGGCACCAAAACCTTGAGCAGCTGCCAGCAGGCGGCGGAGGCGATCAGCACGATGGTGGTGCGTGGGGCTCCCTTGATTGGAGTCACCGGCGCCTACGGCTTGATGTTGGCGTTGCAGGCCGACCCCAGTGATGCGGCCTTGGCGGCGGCCCATGCCTTGTTGTTGGCGACCCGCCCAACAGCGGTGAACCTGCAGTGGGCGCTTGATCGTGTGCGGGATCTGGTGATCGCGTTGCCGCCAGGGCAGCGGGCCGAAGCCGCTCGCCAGGAGGCAGCCCGCATCGCCGATGAGGACGTGGCGATGTGCGAAGCCATTGGTGAGCATGGCTTGAAGCTGTTGCAACAGCTGGCCGCGGCGCGCCCAGCTGAGCGCCAGAGCGAACCTTTGCAAGTGCTGACTCACTGCAATGCCGGTTGGCTTGCCACGGTGGATTGGGGCACGGCGTTGGCTCCGATTTACAAAGCCCACAGAGCTGGGCTCAAGATCCACGTGTGGGTGGATGAAACCCGCCCCCGCAATCAGGGCGCCAGCCTCACCGCCTTTGAGTTGGGGCGTGAGGGGGTTCCCCACACGGTCATCGTCGACAACGCCGGCGGCCATTTGATGCAGCACGGCCAGGTGGATGCCGTGATCGTTGGCACCGACCGCACCACCTCTCGCGGCGACGTTTGCAACAAGATCGGCACCTACCTCAAAGCGCTCGCGGCCCATGACAACCAGGTGCCGTTTTATGTGGCGTTGCCGGCTTCAACCATTGATTGGTCGTTGGGGGATGGAGTGGCTGAGGTTCCCATCGAGGCCCGCTCGCCGCGGGAGGTGAGCCACATTCAGGATCTCGCCTTGATCCCCGAGGGGAGCCCGGCGTTCAACCCAGCCTTTGATGTCACTCCAGCCCGCTTGGTGACAGCGTTGATCACAGAACGCGGTGTGGCAGACGCCAGCGAAGCGGGCCTCCGAGGCTTGTATGGAACCGTGGCTTGAGGCCGATGCGGTGATGAGCGCCTGCGGGCGTTATCGCTACGCGCTGCGCCGGCGCTGGCGTCAGGGCCGCGGCGAGCTGTTGGTGGTGGGGCTCAACCCCAGCCGGGCCGATGCTCGCGTTGATGATCCAACTCTGAGGCGCTGCATGGGCTTTGCCCAGCGTTGGGGTTTTCAAGGCCTGCGCTTGGCCAATTTGTTTGCCTGGCGCGCCCGCGATCCAGCCCAGCTGCGGCGTGTTCGTGATCCGATTGGCCCCGACAACGACCAGTGGCTGCAGCAGTTGGCTGATGGGGCTGATCTGGTGCTGGCGGCTTGGGGCACCAAAGGGGGCTGGTTCAACCGCGCCGAGTCGGTGCGCGCACGGCTGGGCCCTTGGCATTGCCTTGGGCTGAGCCGCCAGGGGGCCCCCTTGCATCCGTTGTATTTGCCCCGTGAGCGGCAGCCGCAGCTGTGGTGCTAGCCATGGGCGCAGTGGAAGCCGAGCCGGTGCAGCAGCAACGCCAACAGCTGGTGGAGGTGGCCCGGCAGATGAATGCCTG
>CAJWAH010000102.1 GCA_913020095.1 uncultured Synechococcus sp. | reverse complement strand
GGGCCATGGCGGTGCCGCGCTCCTGGCGCACTTCCATGGGCACCTGATAGGTGGCGCCGCCCACCCGGCGGGCACGCACTTCCACCAGCGGGGTGGAATTCCGCACGGCGGTTTCAAACACTTCCAGAGGGTCAGCGCCGGTGCGCTCGCCAATCAGACCAAAGGCGTCGGACAGGATCCGCTGTGCCGTGGATTTTTTGCCGTGCTTCATCAGCCGGGCCACCATCATCGATGCCAGACGACTGTTGAATTGGGGGTCGGGCAGGATCGGACGCTTGACGGCGGCGTTACGGCGTGACATGGAGAGTGGGGATCAGCGGGTGGGAGGTACAGAACGGAGTGGAGATCACTCCTTGGGAGCTTTGGCGCCGTACTTCGAGCGGCTCTGACGGCGGTCTTTCACGCCAGCTGTGTCGAGCGTGCCGCGAATGATGTGGTAGCGGACACCGGGGAGGTCTTTCACGCGACCGCCGCGGATCAGCACCACGGAGTGCTCCTGCAGGTTGTGGCCAATGCCAGGGATGTAGGCGGTGACCTCAAAGCCAGAGGTGAGGCGCACGCGAGCCACTTTCCGCAGGGCCGAGTTCGGCTTTTTGGGTGTGGAGGTGTACACGCGAGTGCAGACCCCTCGGCGCTCCGGGCAGGACCGCAGAGCAGGAGACTTGGTCTTGCGGGAGAGGGTCTGCCGCTCGCTACGGATCAGTTGCTGGATGGTGGGCATCTAAGACCGGGGGCGGGCCGCTGGGCCAACCGGATTCGACAATCGACCAGAGTACCTGAGCGCTCGTCAGCTCTCCAGACGGCTGAAGGCACTACCGCAGGCGCAACTGCGGATCTCATCGCCGCCCCGCAAAAGGAACCCGCCGCCGCTGAGATCCCCCTGGTAATCAAGCTGCATGTCTTTCAGCAGCGCCAGCTGTTCGCGCCGCCCATAGAGGGTGATGCCATCGGCGCGTGCCAGCGCCACACCAGAGCCCGTGCCGCCGCGCAATTGCAGCGCCCAGGTTTCACAGCTGCCTTCCACCAAGTTGAGATAGGCCAAACCAGGCTGGCCAGCCCGCAGCGAAAGGCGGCAGAGCTCAGCTGCAGCGCGGGGAGTGATCAAAAAGCCGGCCTTGGGCTCCATGGGACTTAGCGATTGGGGCTGAGCACGATGCCCAGCCCATTGTGAATGGCAGCGCCAAAGCCACGTCCACTGGATCGCCCTCCATTTCTGACCATCAGGCGCGTTGAGCTACCGCCATCGAGGTTGAGCGCTTGCTTGAGGCCAAGTTTTTGCATCAGTTCAGCGGTTTCACGCAGGGTGGGACCGGCGTTGCCCTGGCCTTCCACGGCGAGCAGCCAAATCAGCTCGCCATCGGTGCCCACCACGCTGCGGGGCGCTTTTTGGCGCATAAACGCTGAACTGAATCGTTCGGCTTTGCCATTGAGGACCACCTTCCCTTGGTTGAGCAGCAAGGGGCCGCCTTGGATCAAGTTGGGTAGATCAGCAAAGGCCTTGGGCACCATGGCCCGCTCCAGGCTGACGCCATCGCCTGCCTTGAGCGGCAAGGGGGCGCCGCCCCTGGCCACAACCAGGGTCTCGCCGCGCCGCAGGCCAACGCCGCGGCGCAGTTCTGCATGGTTAAAGCGGCGCGCCACTGTTTGGCCCTGCACTAACACCGCCTCTTCTCTGCCTGTAATCGCTTGGTAGCGGGGCCCCCAGAGACTGTTGTATTGGGCCACGCCCTTGCTGACCCAGCCGCTATTGATGGCGTTGAGCGCAATGCGCTCGCCCGCATCGTTCACCAAGGTTTCGTTGAGCCGCACCCGGCTGAAGCGGGGAAGTTCCTGGGGTGCCCAAGCGATGGCGCCGCGATCGAGGATGGGGCCCGAGAGCCAATCGCCGTCGTCGCGCAAGCCGCCTAAGGGCAAGGCCTGAATGCGGTTGAAAAATCCGCCGTTGATGGCGGCCACGGCACCTTGGGAGCGGGCGAGGCCCAGCAACGACCCAAGCCCGACCATGTTTTGGCGGCTCAGGGGCACCAAGTTGAAGGTTTCGGCGGTGGGATCAAACCGCACAAAGCTGACCCTGTAGTTCTGGCGGCGGATTCCCAGCCGCCGCTGCTCCATCTGCAAGCCGCTGCCAGCTGGCAGCAACGGTTGCGGCCGCTTGGCCATCGGCGCCAGCTGATGGCTGCGCTCATCGAGCACCAGCCGGGCGGGCCTCCCGAGGCTGAATTGGCTCCAGCCCTCAATGGGCAGCAGCACACGCCAGCCATCAATGCCTGCTTCCAGGCCGCGCTGCCGGAGGGCGCGGGCCGCCGCCGTTGGGTTGCTCAGCGGCAGTTGGAGTTGCCCATCGCTGCGTGGCAGGAGGGTTGGCCCACTGAGATCGAGCACCAGGCGCTGGCTGCCCTCACGGATTGATTCCCGCAGCCGCAAAAACCGTGGAGCCGGCAATTGCAGAGCCAGTTGTGTGTTGCCGTCGCTGCCGGGCTCCAGCTGCAGGCGCATGCCGCCACCCCGCAACAGAGCGCCCACCTCCACGGCTACCTCATCGTCGAGGCTGATTTGCTCGCCGGGATTGACGGTTTGCTCTTGGCCAAACCAGCTCAATTCGAGGTTGCCGCCGGCGATGCGCTTGGCTTCCACGCCCAGCTCGGCTTCCAGTAGATCCAGAGGCAGCCACAACCGGTCTGGATTGCCGGGCTCAAAGCGCCAGCGGACCGGTAGCGGCTGGCCGTTGATTAAGAGTTGATCGCCATCGCTGACTGGGCTTTCAACCAGTTGCAGCAGGGCAGGTGGGCTCGGCGGTGGGGGCGGACTGACTGGCAGCACCTCAAACACCCCGACGTGGTCGAAGCAACTTAGCCAGGGCTCGAACTTTTAGGATCTTTATTCGGTGTGCTTCTTCAAGCCTTTGGGCTTGAGCTGGCAAACCAAGTCGTGAATTTCCGTACATGTCTACCCAGCTCTCTGCTACTTGGCCCCATCTCGACAGCCCGGCTCCGGCGGCTGTTGCTGGGGAAAAGGATGCTTGTGGAGTTGGTTTTTTGGCGCAGCTTCAGGGGCAGGAGTCCCATTGGCTGATGCAGCAGGCCCTGCGTGGCCTCGGTTGCATGGAACACCGCGGCGGTTGCGGTGGTGATGGCGACTCCGGCGATGGCGCTGGTGTGCTCAGCGGTATCCCCTGGACCTATCTAGAAGCTGTTTGGCCGCAAGCGGCTGACTCAGCCGGTCAGGCCCGTGGCTTGGGCATGGTGTTTTTGCCTAGGGAGCCTGAGCGTGCGGCTCAGGCCCGGGCCTTTTGTGATGAGGCGGCCACCAAGCTCGGCTTGCGTCCGCTCGGTTGGCGCGTGGTGCCCACCAACCATGAGGTGCTCGGCCCATTGGCACGCAGCAATGCGCCTCAGATTGAGCAGTGGCTGCTGGGCGCTGATGTCGACGGTGATGCGCTGGAAGCGTTGCTGTTTCGCCTGCGCCGGCGTTGCGGTGATCGTGCCCGCGTCAGCTTTGGCGCCAAGGCCAGCGACCTCTACTTCTGCTCGTTGAGCGGTCGCACTGTTGTCTACAAGGGAATGGTGCGCTCGGAGGTGCTGGCGCCCTTTTACGGCGATCTCAGCGATGAACGCTTTGCGGTCAGCTTTGCGGTGTATCACCGCCGCTTCAGCACTAACACCCTGCCCCGTTGGCCTCTGGCTCAGCCCATGCGTCTGCTGGGGCACAACGGTGAAATCAACACGTTGTTGGGCAACCTCAACTGGGCCAAAGCATCCGAGAGCAATCTCGATGCGGTTTGGGGCGCCGATGCCGCTGACCTCAAGCCCGTGGTCAATCCAGCCTTCAGTGATTCCGCCAACCTCGACGCCACCCTCGAGCTGTTGGTGCGCAGTGGTCGTCCGATCACCGAAAGCTTGCTGACCTTGGTGCCCGAGGCCTTCCGCAACCAGCCCGAGCTGGAGGACAAGCCAGAAGTTCAAGCCTTCTACGAATATGCCGCCTGCACCCAGGAGCCCTGGGATGGCCCGGCGTTGTTGGTGTTTGCCGATGGCCGCAGCGTGGGCGCCACCTTGGATCGCAATGGCCTGCGCCCGGCTCGCTACTGCCTCACCAACGACGGCTTTGTGGTGATGGGCTCAGAGACCGGTGTGGTGGAGCTCGATGAAAGCCGCATCATCGAAAAGGGCCGGCTTGGCCCCGGCCAGATGCTGGCCGTTGATCTGGAAAACGGCCGCTTGCTGCGCAATTGGGATGTCAAGCGTGAGGTGGCGAGCCGCTACCCCTATGCCCAGTGGCTGAAGGACCATCGCCGCAACCTTGAGCCCCAGCCGTGGTCCACCAGCAAGCAGCTGGGAGATCTGGAGTTGCTGCAGCAGCAGACCGCCTTTGGCTTCACCGCAGAAGACTTTGAGCTGGTCATTGAGGACATGGCCTCAGCGGGCAAAGAGCCCACCTACTGCATGGGGGATGACATCCCCTTGGCTGTGCTCTCCGATAAGCCCCACCTGCTGTACGACTACTTCAAGCAGCGCTTCGCCCAAGTCACCAACCCGCCGATCGATCCGCTGCGGGAAAAACTGGTGATGAGCCTGGAGATGCATCTGGGCCGCCGCGGTTCTTCTCTGAAACCGGAGGCCAGCGCCGCTGGGATGTTGCATCTGCCCAGCCCGATCCTCAACGAAGCGGAACTGGCGGCTGCCACCTCCCAAGGCCTGCCAGCGATCACCCTCTCCACCTTGGTGGCTGTAGCCGATGGCCCCGCTGGCTTGCAGCAGGCGGTGACTCGCTTGCAGAGCGCGGCGGAAGCGGCCGTTCACGAGGGCAAAACGATCCTGGTGCTCTCCGATCGCGGGGTGACCGCGAGCCACACCACCATCCCCGCCCTGCTCGCTGTGGGTGCTGTGCACCACCATCTGCTGCGGCTGGGGTTGCGCCTGCAAACCTCCATCGTTGTGGACACGGCCCAGTGCTGGAGCACCCACCACCTGGCCTGTTTGATCGGTTTTGGCGCTAGCGCTGTTTGCCCCTGGCTCACCTGGGAAACCAGCCGCCATTGGCTGGATCAACCCAAGGTGCGCAAGGCGATCGAGCTGGGCAAGCTGCCTGCCCTCAGCGTGGATCAGGTTCAGGCCAACGTGCGCGTGGCGCTGGAAAACGGGCTGCGCAAGATCCTCTCCAAGATCGGCATTTCCTTGCTGGCCAGCTATCACGGCGCTCAGATCTTCGAGGCCATTGGTATTGGCGCCGATCTGATCGATTTGGCCTTTGCTGGCACCACCAGCCGAGTGGCTGGTCTCTCGATCACCGATCTGGCCAGTGAAACCCTCAGCCTGCATGCCAAGGCGTTCCCCGAACTCAACCGCACCAAGCTCGAGTTCATGGGCTTTGTGCAGTACCGCACCGGTGGCGAATACCACCTCAACAGCCCTGAGATGGCCAAGGCTCTTCACGCCGCAGTGAAGGCTGGACCCGGTTACGACCACTTCTCCACCTACAAGACGCTGCTGGAAAACCGGCCC
>CAJWAH010000101.1 GCA_913020095.1 uncultured Synechococcus sp. | reverse complement strand
TCAAGATCAGCCCTTGCGTGTCAGCCGCTGCCTTGCGACTGCTGTTGCTCTCTGTGCCCAGTCCCCCGTAGGCCTGCCATCGGGTGGTGGCCCCAAGATTCCACGCCTTACTGGCTGGTCTGGCCAGGTGAGCCATGGCGTAAGAACGGGCTGCAACCGCTTGCGCCCTTAAGGCCTCAGCGGGCCAGTGACTGGGCATCTCAGCGCCAACCACTGAGCTGATGTAGTCCTCTAAGGGCAGATGGTTGACCACCAAGAGCCTGTTGCCCTGGCAGAGCACCTGCACGCCGCCGCGGTACCGCTGTTGATTCAGGCCGACGGACTTCCCTGCAGCTGCCTGGAACCAGCGCTCAGGTCCCAATGGCTGTAGGGCGCCACTCAGTTGACCGCTTCGGCAGTCCAGCGTCTCGCTGCGCTCTCCGTTGTGAATCGACACCGGACCTAAAGCCTCATGGAGCATCACACGAATGGACAACGCGGGCTGCGCTGCCAAGGGGGGAACGGTTAACCCCTGCGTAGTGGCCGAGGCTGCCGCCGCTGCTGGCTGATGGCTGCTGTGCTGATCGAGGAGTTCATCCACCAACGCCTCGGAAAGAGCTCGAGAGTTGGGCTGTTGGCCCTGCAGGATCCAAGCCAAGATCGCTCCACCCAGCACCAGGGGTAGGCCCAGCAGCACCATCGCAGGCCCCGATGCACTCAGCTGGGATGCAAAGCGAGCCATGGCTCTGCCGATGGATGGGCTGGTTGGCTGTGCAACACGCCGTCCCAAAGGATGACCCCATCGCCGATTAGGCGGATCATGCCGCTGCTAAGTGGTTCACAACAGAGCCCCCCGGGACGGTGCGACGGCTGCCATCCACGCACCGAGCGTTGATGCAGCTGCTGGCACCACCAGGGAGCCACCAAGGCATGGGCCGATCCCGTCACGGGGTCTTCCCGCAGCCCAAGACCTGGAGCAAAGAAACGCAGCTGGTAATCGCTGGACCCTGTTGATGGCTGCATCAGCACCCAGGCTTTTTCCCGGGTGCTGGCCCAGCAGGGATCATCGGGATTGAGCTGCTGCAGATCCGCACTGGCCTCGAGCAACAGCACTCCATAGCCGAGATCAGAGGTCCACTGCTGCAGCGGCTGGAATGGCTCCATCCACGGGTCCTTCCCGCGGGGCTTCAAACCATCGCTGGGCAGATCAATCGCAGCTGCAGTTGGAGAGTGCAGTTCAACTCGCAGCGGGCCACTGCGGGTGAGTAGCTGTTGAGGTGATCGGATCGGCAGCTGCTTCCAGTGATGCAGCGCCACGCTGGCCGCCAAGGTGGCATGACCGCACAGATCCACTTCACAGCTGGGCGTGAACCAGCGCAGATACCAGTGCTCCCGATGCCGCCACAGAAAGGCCGTTTCCGATTGGTTGAACTCGGCAGCCAGTTGCTGCATCCACGGCGCTTCGGCTGGTTGCTCAAGCCACACCACCGTGGCGCCATTGCCGCCTAATGGCTTGGCGCTGAAGGCATCAACAGCAGCAACATGCAATGTCATTCGCAGCGCAGCTCGCGCTGCATCAAGTGCTGAAGGGCTTCAGCGGGAGAGAGCTCAGCGCGAAGCAGCGACGCCACGCTCTCGGTGATCGGCAGGGACCATTGCTTCTGCCGCCCCAGGGACGCAATGGCTTCACAGGTGGGGACCCCCTCAACGGTGGCTCCAACCCTTTCAAGGGCTTGCTGTTTACTCAGTCCCTCGGCCAGAGCGAGTCCAAAGCGGTAGTTGCGGCTGAGCGGGCTTGTGGCGGTCGCCAAGAGATCACCAATGCCGGCGAGCCCATACAAGGTGTCCTGACGGCCACCCAGGCCGCGGAGCACCGTGGCCATTTCGGCCAGGGCACGGGTCAACAACGATGCGCGGGCATTGGCGCCCAAGTGGAGGCCATCACAAATGCCAGCAGCAACGGCCATCACATTTTTCAAGGCACCGGCCAGCTCAGTCCCGAGTGGGTCGTTGTTGCGATACAGGCGAAATTGCTCTGTGCTGAGCTGCTGCTGCAGTGTGCTGAGCAACCCCTCGTCATGGCCAGCCAGCACGCTGGCTGCCGGCAACCCCTGCTGCAGTTCACTGGCCAAATTGGGCCCGCTGAGCACCACCACAGGCCACAGGGGGCAGGCCGCTTGCCACAGAGCACTGGCTGTTAGGCCGCTGCTTGGGTCCAGGCCTTTCGAGCAACTCACCAGCGGTCTGGCTGACCAATCCTTGATCTGTTGCGCCACGCCACTGACACCCACCAGGGCTGTGGCTCCCACCAATAGCTCAGCTGCTTCAAGAGCTTGCAGGCCTTGTGGGCCGTGCTGACGCCGCCAAATCTGAACGTGATGGCCGGACTGGCTCAGCAGTCCGGCCAAGGTGCTTCCCCAAGCACCTCCTCCCAGCACACCAATCGTCAGGGCCACGCACTGAGGACGATCTGCTGGCCATCATGCGACAGCGCATCGGAGATTCCATGCCCGTTCCAGCCCGGCTGCAGCAGCTTGAAGGTTCGGCTTTGGTGGTTGGCCAAGGCGGCATTGGCTCAGCCATCAGCGAGCTTCTGAACCAGGAGTGCCCAGGACTCACGGTGTTGCCCCTCGGCAGACGCAGTCAGCCGCGCCTCGATCTCTGTGATGACGGCGATCTCGAACAGCTCAGCGGTTGGCTGAAGCAGCAACCGCCGCTGCGCCTCGTGATCAACACCGCTGGTTGGTTGCATGAGGACGGCCGAGGCCCTGAAAAACGGTTGCAAGCCATCCAGCGCAGTGGTTTGGAGCAAGCGTTCAACATCAATGCTTTTGCGCCGATCCTGCTGGCGAAGGCCGTCGCCCCAGCCTTGGGCCATGGCCAGCCGTGTTGGTTTGCCTCGCTCTCAGCCCGTGTCGGCAGCATCGGCGATAACCACCTCGGCGGTTGGTATGGCTACAGGGCGGCCAAAGCCGCCCAAAACCAATTGCTGCGCACATTGGCGTTGGAGTGGAAGCGGCGCCTACCGCAGGCTTGCGTGAGCTTGTTGCACCCGGGGACCACGGCAACCGAGCTCTCAGCACCATTTCGCTCAGCGGTGCCGGCTGAAAAGTTGTTCAGTCCCCAGCGGGCAGCGGGCCATTTGTTGGATGTGTTGGCTCAGCAAACACCAGAGGATTCAGGGCGCTTCCTGGCTTGGGATGGCAGCGTCATCGCCTGGTAGGGCGAGCTCCTTGAGCAACTCCAGCGGGATCACCTCCAAGGCGGATTGCTCGCAACGCTCGAGGATCACCGGCGGAGCCATGCCGTCGGCGTAGGCCTGCAACCAGCGGGCAGCACAGACACACCAATGGTCTCCAGGCTTCAGCCCAGGGAAATCAAATTGGGGCATCGGCGTGCTGAGATCGTTGCCTTGGGCCTTGCTGTAGCTCAAGAAGGATTCGTTGACTTGGCAACACACCGTGTGTTGACCCACGTCAGCCGCGTCAGTGCGGCAAAAGCCATCGCGGTACCAACCGGTCATGGGTTGGCAGCCGCATCGCTGCAAAGGCCCTCCCAGAACATGTTTTGGAGCATTCGGGTTGGAATTCACAGGCCACAAACTGCTACCAAAAGCTTGACGGATTCGGGGGGGTAGGCGCTATGGGTCATGGGGGCCACGTCGTGGCTGCCTGTTTCGACCATCGACACCTGCTGAACTGATGAGCTGGGATTTCACCGAAGATGCGGCCTTCCACGCTCTAGTTGATGCCTTTGCAGAGAGTGGCGAGAGCTCCGCGATGGAGTTTCTGGCGAACGGAGAAGGTGCCTTCCACTTCCAGGATTTGACCCAGAACGCCGCCGGAGAGGGGGAAGATCTCAGCGACTCCTCCGCCCTCGATGCGTTTCAACAAAGCGTGATCGACGCCCTGGAAGGGCGCGTCAGCGAATAAATCAGCTCAGCTGTAGAAGAACGCGATCTCCTTGGCCTTGAGACCATCCCAGCCGGCGTCAATGAGGCGTTGGTTCAAGGTCTCTTGATCCAAGTGCTTTGCCCCGGTTTTGACGATCCGGTTGCGCATTGACTTTTTGACACCGCTCCGGGCCCGCTTGCTCTCAAGCTCCATCACCTCCCGGTAGAGGTCCAGCATCGGCGCGGGAATCGGTGTTCCATCGAGGTCCAAGCCAGCGGCAATGGCGTCATCAACACCGCCAGGTCCAGCAATCGCCATGGATTAAGCGCAGCAAGCGCTCAGGCTCTCACAATCAGGCGCTGAAATAGCGAGCCTGGCTGTGGAGAGCCACCAGGGCGGTCGTGCTCTGTTCTGGATCCAATTGATCGCTGTCATCCATCGACAGGCCAATGCGGTCAGCCTCAAGCCAATCCAGCTGTGGCCTTGAATCCGCCACGTTGGGACAGGCGGGGTAGCCAAAGGAATACCGGCTCCCCCGGTAGCGTTGGGCCAACACATCCCTCAGGGCTTCCGGCTCCTCGGCGGCGAAGCCAAGCTCGGCGCGAATGCGCGCGTGGGTCCACTCAGCGAGGGCTTCAGCCATCTGCACACCCAGGCCGTGGAAGTAGAGGTAATCGCTGTAGCGATCCGCCTGGAAGAGCTCCTTGGCAAAGGCACTGGCCTTCTCACCCATGGTCACCGCTTGCATGGGCAACACATCGGTTGGCAAGCCATCGCTGCTGAGATCCCGGTAAAAATCAGCGATGCAGTAGGTGTTGCCCGAGCGTTGCCGCGGCAACTCAAAACGTCCCAGCTCACGACTGGTGTCGTTGGGGTCAAACACCACAACGGAGTTGCCATCACGTCCGCAGGGGAAATAGCCATAGGCCACACGCGGCGTGAGCAGCTGCTCGCTGCGGGCCCGTTGCAACCACTCCTGCAACACCGGCTCAGCCTTCTCGCGGAGTTGCTGCTCATACTCTTCGCGGCTTTGGTCCTTGCTTTTGCGCATTTGCCATTGGCCTGCAAACAGCGCATTGCGATCGAGGTAACCAAACACCTCTTCCAGATCGATGTCCTTCTCGGTAAGCACCTGCGTTCCCCAGAAAGGGGGCTGAAGAGACGGTTCTTCTGGAACAGCAGCGGAACGCTCACGGCTCACCGGCAGTGCTGGCTTCTCCTCTGTGGGCTCGGTTGCTGAATCATCGGAGCCAGCTGAATCGCTATGGGCATCGCCGTTGAGCCCAAGCCCCTCGGGAATGGCGCCAAGGAAGCCTTCGGTGTCACTCCATTCATCACCTTTTTTGGCATCCACCAGCGCGTCCATAAAGCGCAGATCAGCGAACGCATCACGGCCATAGATGACCTGGCCGTTGTAAACCTCACGGCAGTCCTTCTGGACAAAGCGCGGCGTTAACGCTGCTCCACCGAGAATCACAGGGACAGAGATGCCAGCATCATTGAAGGCCTGCAAGTTGTCCTTCATGAAAGCGGTGGATTTCACCAGCAGACCACTCATGGCAATGCAATCGGCCTGGTGGGTTTGCTGGGCCTCGATGATCGCCTCTACCGATTGCTTGATGCCGAGGTTGACCACCTCATAGCCGTTGTTGGTGAGGATGATGTC
>CAJWAH010000100.1 GCA_913020095.1 uncultured Synechococcus sp. | reverse complement strand
TCGAGCATGCGGCGGATGATCGGCAGGTTGGTCTTGTTGGCCTCGATGATCTCGTCGCGGCTGCTGTCGAAGTTGGCCTTGAGCCACTCCTGGCCGTAGTTGAGGTGGGTGTACTCGTCTTTGACCACGCCCTCAGTGATCTTGCGGGCGAAGGGATCAGCGACAGGGATATAGATGTGGTAAGCCGCGATGGCGAAGGCTTCGATCATCAAGGCCTGGATCACCAAGCAGGTGACGACCTTGTTGTCATCCAAAGCGGTGCGGAAGTTGCCGTGGAGATCAGAGAAGAACTCCTTGGCGAAGACCATGTCGGGCTCAACGCTGAGGTTTTTGCCGCAGGCCTGGAAGCCCTTCATGTGCTTCATCTCCATGCGGGCCAGCTGGGCCAGCTCATCGGCTTGATCAGGGATCAGGGTGCCCAGGGAGATGTAGTTGTCATGGGCTTCCTGCTCGCCCTCGATCACGATGGCGTTGATGCGGCTGTAGGCCGACTTGTAAGCCTCGGTGGTGAAATCCGGCAGTTCCACGTCCAGCACCGGGGTGCCGTCAACAGCAGGATCCAGAAGTGAGGAAGCCATTACAGCTGGGCGGCGGTTATTGACGCTGCATCGTACCGATGACGGGCCGCATGTGGGGCCAATCGCTACGCAACAAGGTGTCGAAGAGCTCACACCAACCCCCAACAAGCCCTTGCAGCAACAGCTCTCCCTCCGCAGCGGAGGCGCCAGCTGGATCACCGACCACCCCGGAATTCGAGAGGCTGCGGGTGCGCCAGGCCGTGGGCACAGCGCCTTCGAGCGACAACCCGGCCGGTGGTGAGGCCATCGCCTCTGCAGCCGGAAGCTCGCCCACCAGCTCGGGATGCAGCGCCAGCATCAAGCTGGTTTCCAAGCGGCCGGCATGGAGCCCCTGGCTGCGCTCAGGCTCAGGAATCTGCTCCAACACCCCCGGCGGGCCGCTCCACAGAAACCAGGGCAGCACTGCCAGCGAAGGGAATTGCTGTTGCAACTGCCGCGCAGCCACCTGCAGCAGCGCAATTTGGCCGCCATGGCCGTTGAACAGCACCAAGCGGCGAAATCCCGCCTCACTCAGGGCAGCAGCAATGCCTTGCAGCTGGGCCAACAGGGCTTCCGCGCTGAGGCTCACCGTGCCGGGAAACCCCAAATGCTCTGGAGAAAAACCAAACGCCACCGCTGGCAAACGCCATAGCGGCAGCTCAGCGGGCAGCTGGGCCAAAACGCGATCCACCACCGCCTCGGCAAACAGCAGATCGGTGCCCATCGGCAAATGGGGCCCGTGCTGTTCAAAAGCACCCACCGGCAGCACCACCGTGCTGCCTGGTTGTTGCGCGGCAGCCTGCAGTGCCGGCCACCAGAGGTGCTCAAGCCGTCGCATGGCTTTTGGGGTGCTGTTCTTACAGTGTGGGATCGCGTCCAACCCGGTCATGAGCGGCTCCCGCAGCGACAGCCCCAAAAAGCCCTTTGCCGCTGGCTCTCTGCAGAAGCCCCTGGCCATCTTGGCCATCAATAAAAAGGAAGAAGAAGAGAAGCGCCGCAAGGAAGCGGAAGCTGCAGCCGCCAAGGCCAAGCTCGAGCAGCCCCAGCAACCTCAGCAGCCCAACGTGCCCACCGCCGCAGGCGGCATGGATGCGCCTGATCCCTTGGCGGGATTGAGCATGGACGACCTGCTGGGTCCCGCTGATCAAGCCAAGCCAGCACCCAAAACCCCAGCCGCCAAACGGGTGGTGGATGACTTCGACTTCGATGAAGAAGCCTTCCTGGCCGCCCTCGATGAAAACGAGCCGATCGGCGCCACCGGTGATGTGGTGACCGGCAAGGTCATCGAGCATGAAAGCGATGGCATCTACGTCGATATCGGCGGCAAAGCCCCGGGCTTCATGCCCAAAAACGAGTGCGGCCTTGGGGTGATCATCGATCTCAAGAACCGTTTCCCTAAAGGACTCGAAGTTCAGGTGCTGGTCACCCGCGAGCAGAACGCCGATGGCATGGTCACGGTGAGCTGCCGTGCCTTGGCCCTGCGCCAGGCCTGGGACAAGGTGCGCCAGCTGGAGAAGGAAGGAAAGGTGGTGCAGGTGAAGATCACCGGCTTCAACCGCGGCGGCTGCACCTGCGACCTGGAAGGTCTGCGCGGCTTCATTCCCCGCTCCCAGCTCAATGAAGGGGAGAACCATGAGGCCTTGGTGGGCAAAACCGTTGGCGTGGCCTTCCTCGAGGTGAACCCCGACACCCGCAAGTTGGTGCTCTCTGAGAAGAAAGCCGCGATGGCCGCCTTCTTTGCCGATCTGGAGGTGGGGCAACTGGTGAGCGGCCTGATCACCAGCGTGAAGCCCTATGGCTTCTTCGTGGATCTCGGTGGCGTCAGCGGTCTGCTGCACCACAGCTGCATCACCGGCGGCACCATGCGCGAACTGCGCGAAGTCTTCAATTCCGGTGACAACGTGCAGGCGATGATCACCGAACTCGATCCCGGTCGCGGCCGCATTGGCCTCAACACGGCGCTGCTGGAAAACCAGCCCGGCGAACTACTGATCGATAAAGAAGCGGTGATGGCTCAAGCCAAAGACCGGGCCAACCGGGCCCGCAACATGCTGCGCACCCAGGAACAGGGCGCGGGATGAGCCTGCCTGCCAACACCTGGGAGCTCGACTTCTACTCCCGTCCCCTGCTCGATGAGAACGGCAAAAAACGCTGGGAAGTGCTGATCTGCACCAGCGATGGCAGCTTCCAGTGGCAGCGCTTCTGCCCGGCTGACAGCGTCAATTCCATCTGGCTGAAAACAGCGCTCAGCGATGCCCTCGCTGCCGCAGGCGAAGCCAACAGCGTGGCCCCCAAACGCCTGCGCTGCTGGCGCAGCTCAATGCGCACCATGGTGCAGCGGGCCGCGGAGGGCGTGGGGCTGGAGATGGTGCCCAGCCGCCGCTGTTATGCGCTGGTGGAGTGGCTGCAGCAGCGCGAAGCCAGCATCTACCCCGAGATGGAGGGCCATCTCAATGGGCCTTTGGCGCCACCGCCGCAACCCTTGCAGTCAGCGCCGCTGCCGCTGCCGGAGGCCGTTCGCGGCGACAGCTGGGGCTGGGCCAGCCTGCCGGCCGCCAGCCTTGCGGAAGCCAGCGAGTGGCCCATGGATTTTTCGGGCTTGGTGCCCCTGCCCAACACCGAAGCCGAAGCGATGGTGCCTGGCGTGCGGCTGTTCAGCAGCAGCCGGGCCCTGGCGCTGGCGGGTTGGCTCAGTGGTTTGGAGCCTGTTCGCCTGGAGGTTTGCGGGCAGCAGCTGGTGCTGGAAGCCGGCCTGGAGGATCGCTGGCTGGTGAGCGATCTGCAAAACGGCGAGGCCGACTCCGCCCAGCAAGCGCTCATGGCCGCACGGCAAGAGGCGGGCGGTTTGCAGTTCCTGGCCGTGCAAAGCGGGCCCGACGCCACAGAATTTGCTGGCTTTTGGTTGCTGCGCGACCTGCCGGATGTCTGAACACGTCGAGCCTCCCTTCGACCGCCCCGACAAGGACTTCAACACCCTCGATGGCTGGACCTGGGTGGGCACCTACGGCGGCTACTACCTGCAGTGCGATCAGCTCAGCGCCTTTGAGCACGGCTTCTTTACGCGCCTCTGGCATGGCCGTGAACCGGATGGCTTGGTGGGCTATGTGAGCTCCGGGGTGAGCGTGCACCGGCTCAAACAGATCCATAGCGGCCGGGTGCTGGCAGCCTCAGATGCCCAAGAGGATCCCTGGCCGGAAGCCGATGGGTTGGTGAGTGATGCCGGCGGCCAAAGCCTCTGGGTAGCCGGTGCTGACTGCACGCCGGTGCTGATCGCTGATCCAGAGAGCGGCAGCGTGGCGGCCTGCCATGCCGGCTGGCGCGGCGTGGCTGCGGGCATTTTGACCACCGCCATCACCCAGCTGGAGGCCAGCGGCTGCCGCCGTGAGCAGCTGCTGGTGGCCTTAGGCCCTGCCGTGAGCGGCATCAACTACCAGGTGGAGCGATCCACCAGCGAACAGCTCGGGCCGATCGATGCGCTTCAAGCCGCTGGCGCCTTGCTGGATGATCCTCAACAGGGCCGCGATCGCCTCGACATTCGCCGCGCGGCCCACTGGCAACTGCTGCAATTTGGCTTGAAACCCGAGCAGATCTCGATCTGCCCGCTGTGCACGGTGGCAGAACCCGAGTTGTTTCACTCCTGGCGCCGTGATCAGGTCAAGGCGGTGCAGTGGAGCGGCATCGTTAGCCAGAACGCCGATACGCCACGGTGAGGTTGTTGGCGGGCATGGCCCAGCGGCCGCTGAGCTGCAGCCCATGGCTGGCCGCCAAGGCCGACACCTGCTCAAGCGAACGCAACCCCCAACGCGGATCACGGCTGCGCAGGCTGGCATCAAAGGCCTCATTGCTGGGGCTGGTGGGCACCGATTGCTCAACGAAGGGGCCGTAGAGCACTAGCTGCCCGCCCACTGGGAGCTGGCGGCCGGCTTCCGCCAGCAGTCCTTGGCAAGCGGCCCAAGGGGCGATGTGAATCATGTTGATGCACAGGATCAAAGCGGGATCCACAGCAGGCCATGGCACCGCCGTGGCATCGAGGTCCAACGGCTCTTCCATGGCTTTGAGGTCCAAGGCATCGGCCCAGGCCTGCAGGCTGCGCCGGTGCAGCGGATCAGGATCACTGCCCTGCCAGCGCAGCAACGGATGACCCAGTGCAAACTGCTGCTGAAAATGGCAGAGATGCTCGCCGCTGCCGCTGGCGATCTCAAGCACGAGCCCGCGTTGAGGCAACAACGGCTCCAACACCTCGGCAATCGCCTCACGATTGCGAGCCGTGGCCGGGAAATGCAGACGCCCGTCGTCCATGGCAGGCTGCGGAGATAGGAAGGCTTCCACAATGGCCCAGTCCTTCTGGTCGCAAAAGCCCTGGTGGTGTCAGCCCTGGTCGATCCTGCTGACCGGGGCCGTGATCATGGCCGGCAGTTGGCTGCTGTTTGAGCGCTGGTGGCTGACGGCCTTGGTAAGCCTGCCGGTGCTGGCTTGGTGGGGCTTGTTTCTGGTGGTGGTGCCTTACACCACACCGGTTGAAGAGCAGGAGAGCTGAGGCCATGGATCCCTTGCAGCTGGATCCGGCCTGGCCCTCAGCGGTGCCGCTGGTGGATCTGGAAACAGCCCTGGAGCAAAGCCTGCTGCAGAGCGGTTTAAGCCGGCAGGACTACATCAAACGGCTTGTCCAAGATCTGCACAAACCCAGGCTGCAACCATTGCTCTGGCTCTTGCCGCGCCGCTGGCGGCTGGCCCCAGCGCAGCTGCCGCAGCAGCTCCATGGCCTGGCGCAATTGCTGGAGCGCGGCTTGCTCACCCCCAGCCTGCTGGCAGTGCTGGGGGATGAAATGGCCCAGTTGCTGCCGCAACCGGATCAAGCCACCACACCACTGGAGCGATGGCGCGGCGCTGGTGAATCCAGCCTCAAGCCCTGGAGCGAGGTGGTGGCCCTCAGCCAGAGCGATGCGCCAGCTGATGCCATAGATGCTGAGGCCAAAGCCAGCCATCTGGC
>CAJWAH010000099.1 GCA_913020095.1 uncultured Synechococcus sp. | reverse complement strand
CCACGTGCGACGCCGGCACATACAGCGGCGCCTCCGCCAGCACGTCGTGCTCGGACTGCCCGGCAGGCACGTGGAGCGCGTGTGGGTCCAAGGATTGCGCGGCGTGCCTCGCCGGCGGCTCTGGCGCCGGCCCAGCTGCAGCCTCTGGCGCTGGCGCCGGCCCTGCGGCCTCTGCCTCGCCCTCCTCGACCACCGTTGCTGGCGGGTCCGCAGCTTGTCGTTGGGTGTTTGGCGAGCCGCCTCCCAGCAGCTGCGCCGCCGAGCCCCAGATGCCAGTGAGCCCTCGCAGCACCGCGCCGGCTCCGTCGGCAATCGCCTTGACGGGCGAGCTGCCCTCGACCTCGCGCAGCTCGTCTACGCCGTCGACGAGCGACGACGGGGTCGGGGTGGCGTCCATCCCGCTAGCAAGCTCGTCGGCGCCGAACCGTCGCGGCGCTCGTGGTACGGCGCTCGGCGGCGGCGGGTCGGCGAGCGCGGGAGGCTCGGGGTCCTCGACGTCGTAGGCGTTGACGCGCAGCCTGAACTCGTAGATCTGGCACACGATCTGCATAGCCGCCATCTTGCACGTCGCCCACTTCTCGCGCGGGCGCTGCCGGCTGCGCACCGTGTTGACGAGCGCGGTGAAGATCGGCAGGACAATCAGAGAGTAGCCAAGCGGCGAGAGGTTGAGCAGGCCGTCGTTCCAGGTCGCCTCGGAGAGCTCGCGGCCGTAATAGCCCTCCATGTCCCATCCCGCATACGTCGCCGCAGCCGCGGCGGCAGCGGCGGTCTTCGGGCGGCGCGAGAGGTTCTTGAAGGTCTTGAGGTCCGGGCCGATGCGATGGAGAAAGTGCTGGCCACGACACGAGGGTTGATTGTGGCCGAGGCCGTGATGATGGGCCTTGCGCCGCATCTGGGCCGGGTGTGTGTTGCTCTCGCTGCTCTTGACCTTGGCCAGTAACCCCAACCGCAGCCTCTCGTTTTTGGTGCCCGACAGCTTTGTTCCTTGGGTGCATCTGCCCTTGGCTCAGCAATGGCGCCATGGAGCGCAGGTGCGTCAGGCCCTGGCGGTTATCCCTGCTGATGCGTCGGTGGCGGCGAATACTCCGTTGATTCCATTGCTGTCGCACCGCCAGGTGTTGGTGCGTTTGCCGGCCTGGCGCCATTGGCAAGATTCAGCCGCTGAGCTGACAGCAGTGGATTGGGTGGCTGTGGATTTGCAGCTGCCGGCTTGGCGGGCTGCTGCCTTTGACAGCGACCGGCGGCAGGTTCAGCGATTACAACAACGCTTGGAGGAGCTGCGCGCTGAGGGCTACCGCACTGTGCGTGAAGAGGGTGGTGTCGTGGTGCTGCGCCGCAGTTGAAGATCATCTGCAGCTTGGGGATGTTTTTCTTTGCCCCTGGCTAAGACGAAATTGAGAGATCGTCCCTGATCAGTGGAACCCGTCTCCCTGTTTCGAGCCAAGCCGACCGTTGAGCCGCAGCAGCGGCTGCAATTCGATACGTCGCTGCGGCGTTGGTTTAATCGCAATTTGGGGTTGTGGCGCTCCCGCCGTCAGTACTTCTTTGACGACGATCAGGCCATGCGGGTCGACATGTTCTTACGCATGGAGGCATTCAGTGAGCCGGTGGAGGGAGAGGCGGCCTATCGCTTCACCTGGTGGCCCGAGAAGGAATACGACTTTTTCGATAAGAACCCGCGCTACGTGCGGGAAGGAACCCTGGAGGCCTATCTCTGCGGCCATCAGCTGCGCCGCAGCCGCGGCTATCTCTGCGGCTCACCCACCAAGAGCCAGATTCGCCAGGTGGATGAGCATGAGTTGGTGTTTGAGTCCCATTACCTCGAGTGGGACATTCTTGAGCACATCCGTTTGGTGGACATGGACCGCTACCGGGCCCGCTCGATTTATTCCTGGTGCAACGGTGAGCTGGTCTTAGCCGAAGTGCACCACGAAGAGCGTTTGGAATCCTCGGGCCAACCGTTGACGTCCTGATTCGATCGCGTTGCCGCGGGCTGTGGGACGGGCTAGACAGCCTGGAGCCGATCTGCTCCTCGATGACCTCAGCAGCGAAGCCAGTTCAGGAGCCTGACGGCTGGGATGAGGAAATCAGCGAGGAGGAGCTGCAGTTTTTGGCCGAATGCATGCCGGAGCACCTGGCGGCTAAAGCCGCTGAGCTCGAGCAAGACCTGCCGGCTTTTCCAGAGGTGTCCAACTTGAGCGAAAAGCGACCACTGCGCCGGGCGGCTTGAGCAAAAAAAGGCCAACATGAAGCGTCTTTTGAGCTGCCTCGGCCATGCGCCAGTTGCTGTCTGCTGCTGCCTTGATGGCTGTGGCCATCTCCCCCCTGCTGCAACCCAGCGCTGCTCAGGCTGCCCCAGCCACTGAGGCAGAGATGACGCTGTATTCGCGCATCACGGCTCTCAATGCCTGTTTGGCTGTTTCCAACGGCGTTGAATTCAAAAAAGCCATTGGCATTGCCGGCGAAACCCTGACGCAAACCATCCAGGGACAAAACGGTGGCGCGATTGCCCAGCTCGGCGATGAGCCCCTGCCGATTGAAGATCTACGCAAAGGCTCGATCAACTCGGTGCTGATTGCCGTGGCTCAGGTTTGCCCTGATCAGATGCCTGATGACGTGCGCGAGAAGATCCAAGAGGCCCTGCAAGCCGGCGGCGGAGCTGAGTGAGCGCTGAGGTGGCGGTTCGCCTGTCCGACTACCAGCCTCCGCTCTGGCTGGTTGATGCCCTGGAGCTTCGTTTTGAGCTCTTCAGCGCCGAGACCTTGGTTCATGCCCAGCTGAGCATTCAGCGCTCAGCTGATCGGCAGCTCGAGCAGCTGTGTTGGCCGGCTGTGGCCATGGAGATCCAGGAGCTGGCCATCAATGGCACGGCCCTGCCAGCGGAGGCGTGGAGCCACCAAGGCGGTGAGCTGGTGATTGAAGCGGCTGCGTTGCCGGACGATCCAACCTGGATGCTGAGCACCCGGGTGCGGCTGGATCCAGCCAGTAACACCAGCCTGGAAGGGTTGTATGTGAGCGGTGGGTTGTTCACCACCCAATGCGAAGCCGAAGGCTTTCGCCGCATCACCCCGTTTCCTGATCGCCCCGATGTGCTGAGCCGCTACCGGGTTCGCATCGAGGCTGATCAAACCGATTGCCCCGTGCTGTTGAGCAACGGCAATTGCACCGCCACGGGTGAACTACCCCAGGGGCGTCATTTCGCTGAGTGGGACGACCCTTTCCCCAAACCCTCCTATCTCTTCGCCCTGGTGGCGGGCCGCTTGCAGGAGGTGCGCGATCAGTTCACCACCGCCTCAGGGCGTGAGGTGGCTTTGCGCATTCATGTGGAGCCAGGTGATGAGCACCTCTGCGGCCATGCCATGGCCAGCTTGAAGCGCAGCATGGCCTGGGATGAGCAGGCCTTTGGGCTGGAATACGACCTCGACGAGTTCAATCTGGTCGCTGTGCGTCACTTCAACATGGGCGCCATGGAGAACAAGAGCCTCAATATTTTTAATTCCAAGTTGGTCTTGGCTGATAGCGAAACAGCCACCGACGCTGAGCTGGAACGCATTGAAAGTGTGATTGGCCATGAATATTTCCACAATTGGACTGGCAATCGCGTGACGTGCCGGGATTGGTTCCAGCTCTCGTTAAAAGAGGGACTCACGGTGTTCCGTGATCAAGAGTTCACCTCTGATCTCCATGGTGCTGCCCTCAAGCGCATTGAAGATGTGTCCATGTTGCGGGCGGCTCAATTCCCCGAAGATGCTGGCCCCACGGCCCATCCTGTGCAGCCCAGTGAATACATCGCCATTGATAATTTCTACACAACAACCATCTATGAGAAAGGCGCTGAATTGATTCGCATGCAGCGCACGCTGCTGGGTCCTGAAGCCTTTTTAAAAGGAGTTCAGCTCTATTTGCGCCGCCACGATGGCCAGGCCGCCACATGCGAGCAATTTGTGCAGGCCCTTGAAGAGGCTTCAGGCGTTTCCCTGCACACCTTCCGCCGCTGGTACCACCAGGCCGGAACACCCCGGCTCAGCCTGCAAACCCATTGGGATGCTGCTGCCGGCGAACTGAAGCTGACGCTTTCTCAGCTCACACCGCCCACCCCGGGGCAAAGCGAGAAGCAGCCCGTGCCGATTCCGGTGCGGCTTGGTGTGTTGGATGCCAGTGGCCAGCAGTTGCAAGAGCGCTTGTTGGTGCTCGAGCAAGCCGAGCAGAGCTGGACCTTGTCGGGTTTGCCGGTAGGGCCCACCCCGCCGGTGTTGTCGCTGCTGCGTGAGTTCTCAGCGCCTGTGCAGCTTGAGTTTCAACGCAGTGATGCGGATTTGGCGCTGCTGCTGCGCTCAGACCCTGATCCCTTTAGCCGTTGGGATGCCGGCCAACAGCTTTGGCAGCGGCAGTTGCTTGAGCCCAATCCCGCCACCGCTGAGCTGCTTGAGGGCGTCTGCCGCCAGCTGCTGCAGGCCGTGGTGGCTGGTTCGGTGGATCCAAGGCTGGTGTGGGCCTTGTTGCAAGCACCATCGCGTCCGGAATTGGAAGCTGCCTGCATGGCCGCAGGCACCACGCCTGATCCTCTTGAGTTGGAGCGGTCTTTGCTGCAAAGGCGCTGCTGGCTGGGTGAGGCGTTGCAAGCAGAACTGCAGGCTGTGATTGCTTGGGCTCAGCCCCAGGTGGATCAGAGCTGGCCTGCTGGGGTTGGTGCGCGGGCCATGCTCGGCCTGGCTTGGGCGTGGCTGTCGGCAGCTGGTGATGGAGCTGTGCGCCAGCAAGCCGCCAGGGCGGTGGATGGAGCCTCAATGAGCCTGGCTCGCTCTGGTTTGGCCGCCTTGCAGCCGTTGGATTGCCCCGAACGTCGGCAGGCCACCACTGCCTTTGCCAAGCGCTGGCGCGATAGGCCCGTGATCCTTGATGCCTGGTTTGCCATGGAAGCCTCTGCCCCCTTTGGCGATGGCATTGCCCGGGCTGATGCCCTGTTGCAGGATCCCGCCTTTGATCCCAATGCACCCAACAGTCTTCGGGCTGTATTGGGTGGGTTTGGCCGCTGCGCCGAGCATTTCCATCGCAACGATGGCCGCGGCTACCAGTGGATGGCCCAGCAGTTGGTGGCGGTGGATCAGCGCAATCCGATCGCGGCCTCGCGGATGCTGAAGCTGTTCATGGGCTGGCGCCGTTACAGCCCGGAACGCCAACAGTTGATGCGCTCCAGTTTGGAGTGGTTGGCTGAGAATCTCACTTCTCCCAACAGCAAGGAAGTGGTGATGTTGTGTCTCGGCGCTGCTGAATAGGTTGCGTTGAAGAGCATGAAGGCCTGATTCTTCAGGCTTGCCTGCTGAGCGATGAGCGGTATAAAACGCCCATTGGCAGGATGTGATGTTCGTAACAGTTTTCGGTCAGAAAGGTGGTGTTGCCAAAACCTGCACCAGCGTTCATTTGGCGGCGATTTGGTCCAACCAATACCAATCGGTTGTGTTGGTTGATGCCGACCGCAATCGTTCGGCCAGTGCCTATGGCGCCCGCGGATTATTGAACTTTGAAGTGGCTCCGATCGAAGCGGCGGCCAAGGCG
>CAJWAH010000098.1 GCA_913020095.1 uncultured Synechococcus sp. | reverse complement strand
CTCTGGAAATAGATGGCCTCTGTTTTTTGGAGCGGCGCTTGCTGGAGCGCATGCCCGCCTTAGGCAGCAGCCCTTGGCCGAGTGGCGATGCCCTGCTGCTGCTGGCGGCTCCGGCGGCATTGCCGCTGATTGAAACCATGGCCACCGCTGCCGGCGCCGAGCTCTGCTGGCAGCGGCCGCAATGGCCCCCCCGCGGTTTGCTGCTGCGTGAGCTCTGCTGGAACCACACCACCTTGCAGCTGCGCGCCAATGCGCCGGAGTTCACCTATCAACTGGTGCTGTTACCCGATCCGGTGGGGCCCTTCATGGAGGCCATCGCGGAGCGCTGGCCGGGCTGGGTGCATTGGCATCTCGAGCGGGTTCGCCAAGGCGGGCGGCTGCGCTGGGTGGGCTTGTTGCCGTTTGTGTGGCGCGGCGAAGCGGCCCTGGCGGAGCTCAATGGGGCGCTGAAAGCAGCCGGAGGATTGGTGTTCAACGCCCATGCCATCACCGTGGAAGACGGCGGATTGGGTGTGGTGGATGCCGATCAGGTGGCTGCCAAACAGGCCTATGACCCCGCTGGTCTCTGCAATCCCGGCAAGTTGCGGGGCTGGAGCTCAGGGGCAGTCGAGGCTTAGGCGCGTTTCCCCTTTGGCTTTGCGGCAGAGGGTGATTTGATCATCACGGTCGAGCAGGGCGCCGGTGAAATCAGCACCCTCGATCTCAGCTTTGGCAAAGCTGCTGCCATTGGCCACCACGCCGCTGAGGTTGGTGCCGCTGAGGTTGGTGCCGGTGAAATCAGCGCGGTCCATCAGCACATCGCTGAGATCGGCTCCGGCGAAGTTGGAGCCGGCAAAAGCCCCCTGGGTAAAGATCGCCCCGTGCAGCTTGGCGCCGCTGAAATCAGCATTGCGGACCACGGCACCGGCAAAGGAGCTGCCCTCGAGATCTTGGCCGCTGAAATCAGCGTCGCTCTGGTTGGTGAGGGTGTAATCGGTTTTTTCCAGATAGCTGCCGCTGGCCATGGCCGGTTGCAGGGGCCACAGCAGGCTGAGGTTCAACAGCAGCACAACAAGCAGGCGCAGCATCAGCCTTCGGCAGGGGGCTCCAGTGTGGGCCAGAGCTGGCCTAAGAGGTAGAGCGATCCAGCAATCACCGGTTCACAGGCCGCAGGCCAGAGCTGCTCGAGAGCCTGCTCGGCTGAGGGGCTGTCATGCACGCCGGGGATGTTCAGCTCAGAGGCCTGCCAGCTGCGGCAGCCTTCGATTGGCACCATCCAGGCGCGATCCCCTGGGGCCATCAGGGCACGAACGATCGCGGGCCCGTCTTTGTGGCGCTGAATGCCCAGCAACCAATGGCGCGGTTGCCCCGGCGCCAGCTGGTTGAGTTCGCGGCGGAGCCCCTCAGCGGCTGGGGGGTTGTGGGCGCCATCAATGAGCACCGGCTGGCCGCGCCACTGGCGACGCTGCAAGCGGCCGCTCCACTGGGCCTGGGCCAAGCCTTGGGCCATGGCCTGATCACTGATTGCCCAGCCCTGGCGGGCCAGCTCTTGGGCCATGGCTAGGGCCACAGCGGCGTTGCTGCGCTGCCAACTGCCGGCCAAGCCCAGGGGAACCTCGGCGGCCAGCGGTTCCACCCAGTGCAGCTGGCAGCCCCGCTGCTTGGCCTGCTGCTCCAGCACCTGGGCCACGGAATCCTGCTGCGGGGCGCTGAAGGCCACGGCTCCGGTGTGAAAGATGCCGGCTTTTTCAGCCGCGATCGCCTCGAGCGTGGAGCCGAGGTGTTCGCGGTGATCCAGGCCGATGTTGGCGATACCGAGCACAGGCCGGTTGGGGTGGCAGGTGGTGGCATCAAGGCGGCCGCCCAGGCCCACCTCCAACACCGCTAGATCCACCGAGGCCGCGGCGAAATGATCCATGGCTACTGCGGTGAGCAGTTCAAATGGTGTGAGTTGATGTTGCTGGCCGGTGGGCTGCCAGCGCTGCAATAGCGAGCGCAGCTGCTGGCCTGCAATCCACTGATCGCCAATGGCGATCCGCTCACACCAACTGATCAGATGCGGCGAGCGGTAGAGGCCGGCCTTGAGCCCCGCGGCCTGCAGGATCGCCCCCAAGGCTGTGCAGATCGAGCCCTTGCCGTTGGTGCCGGCCACTTGCACGGCAGGGAAGCGCTGCTCCGGGTGGCCACCAGCGGCCAGGGCTTGGTGCAGCCGGTCAAGCCCTAGATCAATGCCGCGGCGGCTGAAGGGTTCGAGCAGATCACCCAGCTCGACCGGATCAGGCAGTTGCACCTCAGGCCGCCAGGGTGCTGAGGGCCTGATCCAAGCGCTGCAGGGCCTGCTGGATTTGGCGGCGGTTGATCACCAGGGGCGGCACAAAGCGCACCACTTGGCTGCCGGCCGGCACCAGCAATAAGCCCTCGGCCATGGCGGCCTTGACCAGATCGATGGCGCTGATGCTGTCATCACGCAGCAGCAGGCCGCGAATCAAGCCCCAACCCCGTTGGCCGGCGAGCAGCTGCGGCCATTGCTCCACCCGTTGCTGCAGGCCCTGCTGCAATTGCTCGCCCCGTTGCTGCACGTTCTCCAGTAGGCGCCGCTGCTCCAGTTCGCTGGCCACGGTGAGGGCGGCGCGGCAGGCCAGGGGGTTGCCGCCAAAGGTGCTGGCGTGATCCCCCGGCTCGAAGACGGCGGCATGGTTTTTCACCGCCAGAGCGCCAATCGGGAAGCCACCGCCAAGGCCCTTGGCGGTGGTGAAAGCATCGGGCTCAATGCCCAGCTGCTGGTAGCCCCAGAGGGTGCCGCTGCGGCCCATGCCCACCTGCACCTCATCACTGATCAACAGCAGTTGGCGCTCATCACAGAGCTGGCGTAAGCGGGCAAAGAAAGCCCGATCGCCCGGCAGGATCCCGCCTTCCCCTTGAAGAGGTTCCAGCAGCACCGCCACGGCGCGATCGCTGTGCTGCTGCAGCGCGGCTTCCAGGCTGCTGATGTCGTTGTAATCGAAGTAGGCAAAGCCCTCGGGCAGGGGCTCAAAGCCGCGGTGGTATTTGGGCTGGCCGGTGGCGGTCACCGCCGCCAGGGTGCGGCCGTGAAAGCTGGAGCGGGCCGTGAGGATCAGCGGCTGGCTGATGCCGCGGCGGCTGTGGCCGTACTTGCGGGCCAACTTGATGGCGGCCTCATTGGCTTCGGCGCCGGAGTTGCAGAAGAACACCTGGTCGCAGCAGCTGTTGCCTGCAATCCAGCTGGCCAGCTGCTCCTGCTCGCCAATGGCATACAGGTTCGAAACGTGCTGCAGCTTGCGCAGCTGCTGGGTGAGGGCCCGGCGCAGGGCCCGATCGCTATGGCCCAAGGTGCAGGTGGCAATCCCGGCAACGCAATCGAGGTAGCGGCGCCCTTGGCTGTCACGCACCCAAACCCCTTGGCCCCGTTCCAACTTCACAGGGAAGCGGCCGTAGGTGGCCATCACAGCGGTAGATTGATCCTGCGGGGGCATGGCGGAATTGGTAGACGCAGCGCACTCAAAATGCGCCGGCTTCGGCTTTGTCGGTTCGAGTCCGACTGCCCCTATCCAACGTCGTGACGCGCAATCGAAGCACCCACGCTTCTGAGTTTCTCTTCGAGGCGGTCATAGCCGCGATCGAGGTGCTGTAGGCCTTGCACCAAGGTGGTGCCTTCAGCGGCGAGGCCCGCAAGCACCATGGCCGCCGAAGCGCGCAGGTCGCTGCCGGTCACTGGGGCTCCGCTGAGGAAGGGAACACCTTCGATGAAGGCGGTGTTGCCTTGGGTGCGGATGGCGGCGCCCATGCGTTGCAGCTCAGCCACATGCTGGAGCCGGTTTTCAAAGATCGCTTCGGTGATCACGCTGGTGCCCTCGGCGGTGGCCAGCAAGCTCATGAAGGGGGCCTGCAGGTCGGTGGGGAAACCAGGGAACGGCTGGGTGCGCAGATCAACGGCGCGCACGCGATCCGCCGAAATCGTCATGCCGATGCCATCGGATTCGAGCGTGCAGCCCGCCTCTTCAAGCTTGCTCAGCACGGCGCCGAGATGCTCAGGAATCAGTGGGGTGATGCGCAGCTTGGAGCGGGTGATGGCACCAGCCAGCAGCAGGGTGCCGGCTTCGATGCGATCGGGGATCACCATGTAGTCGGCGCCATGCAGGCGCTCCATGCCCACGATCGTGATCGTGGGGGTGCCAGCTCCGCGCACCTTGCCGCCCATGGCGATGATCAAGCCGGCGAGGTCAACGACCTCCGGCTCTTGGGCTGCGTTGTCGATTGTTGTTTCGCCGTCGGCCAGGGCGGCGGCCATCATCAAGGTTTCGGTGGCGCCAACACTGGGGCAATCCAGGTGGATCTTGCCACCGGTGAGGCGATGCCCGCGGCCTGGCACGACCGCTGAGACCACACCGTGTTCAATCGTGACCTGGGCGCCAAGGGCTTTGAGACCTTTGACGTGCTCGACCACGGGGCGTGCGCCGATCTGGCAGCCGCCGGGCAGGGGCACCCGGGCCACGCCGGTGCGTGCCAGCAGAGGACCAATGCAGAAGAAACTGGCCCGCAGACCGTTCACCAGCTCATAGGGCGGTGACGATTGGTTGATGCCGGAGGCGTTGAGTTCAACGAACCCCTCGCCTTTGTTCATGGTGACCCCGAGGGACTCGAGGATCTCGCCCATGCCCTGGATGTCGGAGAGGGCCGGCATGTTGCGCAGCTTGAGATCGTCGCTGCTGAGCAGGCAGGCGGCCATCAACACCAGGGCTGAATTCTTGGCGCCGCTGACGCGAATCTCCCCCTCTAAGCGCCGACCGCCGCGAATTTCAAGGTGGGGAGTGAGAGCTTTTTGAGACGGCGCAAGAATGACGTTCATCGGCAATGTGGCCGTCTGGACCCACATCTTGACAATCGCAAGTGAGACCGTCTAGACGGCCGGCCGTTGAACTGTCTTGATTGGCTCACTTGGGGTGAGCTCTGAGCGCGTTCAGCCATGGTTTATGGTTATCAGCTGCCAGCTCACAAGAGGCCGAAACGCTTCTGAGTGAGTGCCTTTCAAAGGCTGATTAACTCTGCTCCTGCAGGGGATCTGGGCAACGCCAGCGGATGTGGCGGAATTGGTAGACGCGCTAGTTTCAGGTACTAGTGGTGGCAACATCGTGGGAGTTCAAGTCTCCCCATCCGCACTTCAATCAGTTGTTACCAATAACAACTGCGCTCTATAGATTTTGCTTCTTTTTTTGGGGGCCATTGTTGGCATCCTGAAGAAGACAAGGGCATTTTTCAGTGATCGTCCTCAAAATCAGTAATGCCTCGGACGTTGTGGCCTCCAAGGTGGGTCGCTTCTTGGAGCGCTTAACTCCCGACAGCCTCGATGAAGCGAAGGTGGAGGAAGAGGTGATCA
Organism: uncultured Synechococcus sp.; assembly: GCA_913020095.1. Classification (GTDB taxonomy): domain Bacteria; phylum Cyanobacteriota; class Cyanobacteriia; order PCC-6307; family Cyanobiaceae; genus RCC307. Next base: position 217 of record CAJWAH010000098.1, on the reverse strand, counting down.
AAAAGTTGGTGGAAAACCTGCGCACCGAAGGCATCGAAGGTTCGGTGGCTTCGGTGAAGGGCTTGGATCTCAGCCCCGAAGGCATCGTGATGAAGAACGACATTCATCTGCGCCGCTTTGAGCAGATTTGACGGTCGCCCCGCTGATCTGATCAGCAGCCGCCGCAATCCCCTGGTGCATCAGGTGCGGGCGTTGCAGCAGCCGCGCGGGCGCCGCG
>CAJWAH010000097.1 GCA_913020095.1 uncultured Synechococcus sp. | reverse complement strand
TCCCGCCATCCGCGTGTCACGATCACCCCATTGGAGGTGTGCCAACACGGGATCCCCATGTTGTCACACGCATCCAGATCAAGGTGCAGGATGATTTTGGCACCCGTCCTCAGGCCGCTATTTTGCCCTTTGGATTTCAATGTTTGCAGTGTGGGCATTTGCACTGCCTGTGTATCTTGCAAAAATCCAGCTCACACCACGTGAAGTGTTCCTCCTCCCTACTGTAGTGTTCGTCGTCTTTGCGTGGCCTTCCAGAATGTTAATGGGATGGGCGTTTAGTCGAGCCAGCTCACGAGCGGCCAATCGAAATGTGATTTCAATTTGGCTCGCGCGACTTGCCATCATCCCGGTCGTTTTTCTATACGCCGGCGTCGTCTTTTTATCGAGATATACGTCGTGGTACGGTGATTGGAGTTTGTTTGAGCAGCACGCCTTGCTGATCCCTATTCCCCTGTTGGGTGGCTAATCCGGCTAATCCGGCTAATCCGGGGCATCTCTGACGAAGGCTCGTCAAAGGAAATGGATTCTCCTAAAAAGCGAAATGCCACCTCTGGAATCAAAAAGGCAAAGCACTCAAGCTGCTCGGCAGCTCTCCAAAGACAGCTGGAGGCAACAGCCAACTGCCATCACTGGCTTGCGCCAACTGCAAGCGCGCACGGTCCTCCAGGACCTGGGGCAAGCTGTAGCTGCCCGGGAAAGGGTCATAGGCCCAGCGCTGCTCAAGCCGTTGCTGTTTCTCCTCCTGGCGCTGCAAGCGCTCCAACTTGAGATCCTTGGCTTCCGGATCAAGCTCAAGCCAAACGTTGGATTCAAACCTGGGCTCTTCCAACAACAGGCGCTGACGCCGGTAGAGGGCCTCCAGTTCCCGCAGTGGATTGCCTTCGGCCTGCAACACCGCTTGCTTCGTGATGCGGTCGCGGAGCCAGCTCTTTTCCTGAATGCGAGCGTCTCGCTCCTGCTGCAGTAACAAATCCAGCAGCCGCTCCCGGTGCCCCAAACGCCTGGCCACGGCCACAGCCAAATCCAGCCGTGCCAGTCGATCAGCAGGGCTCTCGGATGGAGAGGCATCCAAGCCAACCAACACATCCAACAAGGCCCCACTGCGGCGCTCGAGGGGATCGCGGCGATCAATCAGCTCCTGAGCCAACGCAGGGTCAGCCGTTTGATCCGCAATGGCTGCCAACACCGCTGAGCGTTCAGCCATGGCATCAGCCAAGCGGCGAGCGAGGCGCAAACGCCGCTCGTTGGTCTGTTCAGCACCGCTCAAATCCTCAGCGCTGAGCTGGTAACGCCGCTGATCATCCAGCAGGGCTTCACTCAAGCCCCACGCTTCCTCAGCAGCAGCCAGATCAATGCTGGCGCCAGCTAGTGCAGCAGCACGATCAGGCTGACCCTGGGCTGCTAACAACACAGCCGCCTGCTGGTTGCGCTGAGCGGTTAACAGCGATGTGGCCGCTGGCGTCTGCAGAAGCTCCATCGCCGCAACGGCATCGCCATTGGCCTCGAGCTGCGCAGCTTGGACATCCAAGGCCGAGCGCTGCAAAGGCAGTTCACCAGGAGATTGAGGCTCCTTCAAGGTGAGCTGTTGGCTGTTGAGCCGCTCGGCTGAACCTTGGGCAAAACGCTTCAGTGCCAGCGCCGCTCGGCGCTGATCCAAACCAGCGGATGCAGCGCGCCACTGCAGCAGCAACCAGCGCTGACGCTCGGGCCCTTCATCGGGGCTGATGCGGGCGAGCACTTGCAGGGCCGCATCAGGCGCTTTGCAGCTGATCAACGCCTGGGCATCGGCGAAGACCACCTGAAGGCTGCTGGTGTCTTGATTGAGCTCGAGAAGAGCTGCCCGCAGTTGGCGTAGCCGCTGATCCAAACCCAGGTTGATGGCCCGGCGGCAACCCGCCAGCAGCTCCTGACGATCACCCGTGTCCAGCAGCTGCTCAAACGATTCCGTCGGCAGCGCACCTACTGGAAGGGGGGATGGAGCCGCGGCCACCAACAAGGCGGAGAGCATTGCCGCGTTAGGAGGGAAGAGCACAACAACGCTGGAGGTGCGGCAAGTATGGCCGTGGAGCGCATTTTGGTCGTGGGCAATGGGGGGCGAGAAAACGCCCTGGCCTGGGCCCTGGCTCGCAGCCCGCAGCAGCCGCAGGTGTGGATCAGCCCCGGCAATGGCGCCAGCGCCGCCATCCCGGGCTGCACCGTGCTCAACCATGCCGCCAGTGATGCCGCAGCGTTAGCGAGCTGTTGCCAAACCCTGGGCATCGACTTGGCGGTGATTGGCCCAGAAGCACCCTTGGCCGCTGGCCTCGCCGATCAACTCAGAAGCGCTGGGATCGCTGTGTTTGGCCCCGGAGCCGATGGCGCCCAACTGGAAGCCAGCAAGGAATGGGCCAAAACCTTGATGCAGCAAGCCGGTGTTCCCACCGCAGGCTTCTGGGTGGCCACCAGCGCTGAGCAGGGCCAAGCCATCGCCCAAGAGCAGGGCAAAGCGTTGGTGGTCAAAGCCGATGGGCTGGCTGCCGGCAAAGGCGTCACGGTGGCCAGCAGCTTGGAAGAAACACTTGCCGCGATTGAGGAGTGCTTTTCCGGCCGCTTTGGCGATGCCGGCCAGCGGGTTGTGCTGGAGGAGTGCCTCCAGGGGCCAGAGGTCTCGGTCTTTGCCCTCTGTGATGGGGAACGGCTGGTGCTATTGCCGCCGGCGCAGGATCACAAACGCATCGGCGAAGGCGACACGGGGCCGAACACCGGGGGCATGGGGGCCTATGCGCCAGCGCCACTACTTGATGAAGCGGGCTTGCAGCAGGTGCAAACGAGCATCCTGGAGCCGGTGGTGCAGGCCTTGCGCCAACGGGGCATCAACTACCGCGGGGTGATCTATGCAGGGCTGATGCTCACCAGCACGGGACCGCAGGTGATCGAATTCAACTGCCGCTTTGGTGATCCGGAATGCCAAACGCTGATGCCCCTGCTGCAAGGCGACCTGGCCGAAGTGCTGCTGGCCTGCGCCAACGGACAACTCGATCAAGCACCTGCGCTCACCATCGCGCCCCTCTGCAGCGCCTGTGTGGTGGCTGCTGCGGCTGGTTATCCAGGCACACCGCAACTGGGTGACCCCATCTGCGATGAAGGTCCAGGCCTCGATCGCAGCCAGGACTCCAGCCAGCTCTTTGCTGCAGGGGTGAAGGCCGATGCCAATGGCGAGCTGCAAACCAGCGGTGGCCGGGTGCTGGCGGCCGTGGCCCAAGGCCATGATTTTGATGAGGCCTTTGCCAAGGCCTACGAGCGCTTGGCTCAGGTGAGGTTTGCAGGAATGCAACTGCGCCGCGACATCGGCCATCAGGTGCGGCGTCTTTAGGCTGAGGGGAACCAAACCGGTCACCTGAGCAACTCCGCCGCTACTGAAACGCTGCCGTGGTGGCGCCGGCTGCCAGCCCTCACCAGCGGCTGGTGGGCCGAGTTCAGCCTGCAGACCAAGTTGCTGGCCATCGCCACCTTGGTGGTCAGCATCGTGATGACGGGGCTGACGTTCTTTGCCCTCAACGGCATTCAGACCGAAGCCCGCATGGGCGATACCCGCTACGCCCGCGACCTGGGTCTGCTGCTGGCGAGCAACGTGACCCCATTGGCGGCTCAGGGCAATGACCGCGAGCTGGCCCGGGTCACCGAAGAGTTCTGGCGCAGCAGCCGCAGCCTTCGCTACATCTTTTATGCCGACCCCGAGGGAGTCATCTACCTCGGCATCCCGATCAGCAAGGTCGATAGCGGCAACGATCTACTGCTCAGCCGCCGGCTGGAATTGCCCTCCGACCTGCGTCAGCGGCCCCAAAACCCCCTCATCCGCCAGCACCTCACCCCCGATGGGTTGGTGACCGACGTGTTTGTGCCGATGGTCAACGGCAAGGACTACCTCGGCGTGATGGCCCTGGGAGTTAATCCCAACGAAGCGGTTCTGGCCACCGCCGCCCTCACCCGCAATGTGACGGTGGCGGTGTTCGTGTCGATCTGGGTGCTGGTGATCCTGGGCGCTGTGTTTAACGCCCTCACCATCACGCGGCCGGTAAAAGAGCTGCTGCGCGGGGTGCGTTCGGTTGCTGATGGCGACTTTGGCGCGCGAATCGCTTTGCCGGTGGGTGGTGAGCTGGGTGAGCTGCTCAATGGCTTCAACACCATGGCCACCCAATTGGAGGCCTACGACGAGGCCAACATCGAGGAGCTCACCGCTGCCCAGGTCAAGCAGCAGTCGCTGATTGCCACCATGGCCGATGGCGCCCTGCTGCTGGATCCCGAGGGGCAGGTGGTGCTGGTGAATCCAACAGCGCGGCGGCTGTTTCGCTGGGAGGGCCGCAAGCTCGAGGGCCAAGAGCTGCTCAGCCTGCTGCCCGACAGCCTCACCATGGAGCTGCAGGAGCCATTTGATGCAGTGCGCAGCCGTGAGCGCGACAGCGCTGAGGTGCGCTGCTCGATCAATGAACCGAGCCGCACCTTGCGCTTGGTGCTGCAAGCGGTGCGTGATGGCAGCGGCGAAACCCTCAAAGGCATTGCTGTCACCGTTCAAGATCTAACGCGGGAGGTGGAGCTCAATGCGGCCCAGAGCCGTTTCATCAGCAACGTCTCCCATGAACTGCGCACGCCGCTGTTCAACATCAAGAGCTACGTGGAAACCCTCCACGACATGGGCGACCAGCTTGATGAGGACATGACCCGTGAGTTCCTTGCCACCGCCAATGCTGAAACCGATCGCCTCACCCGATTGGTGAATGACGTGCTCGATCTCTCCAGGTTGGAGTCCGATCGGGTTTGGAGCTTTGAGCCCACCGAGGTGGAAGCCGCGATGGAGCAAACCCTGCGCACCTACAAACTCAACGCCGATGACAAAGGTGTGAGCCTTGATTTGGCCGTACCGCCCTCATTGCCGCGCGTCCGCGGCAATTACGACCTGCTGCTGCAGGTGTTCGACAACCTGGTGGGCAACGCCGTGAAGTTCAGCACCTCCGGCGACATGGTGCAGCTGCGGGCCTATCTATGGCCAGACACCTGCCCGATCAAAGCCGATGACGCCAGCTCCCCTCTGCCGCGTCTGCGGGTGGAGGTGGCCGACAGCGGCACCGGCATCAGCGAAGAGGATTGCCGGCGCGTGTTTGAACGCTTCTACCGCGTTGAAAACGCTGTTCACACCGAAGCGGGAACCGGCCTCGGCCTCTCGATCGTGCGGGGCATCCTGCAGAAGCACGGCAGCGACATTTCGATGGTGAGCGAGCTGGGCATTGGCACCACCTTCTGGTTCGATCTCCCCCTCGAGGGAGCCGATGAGGATGAATTGATCATCAACGCCGAACGCAAAGCGTTGGCGTTGAGCTGATCTAACCAGGCTCGCTGTCGACGCCGCGGACGATGCGAGCCAACTCGTTGCGCTCGTCGGTGGTGATGCGGTGGGGCACACCACTGATGATCCGCTCGAAGTTGGCGAAGGAATCTTTGATCTCTGGGCCATTGCCCGTGATCACAAATTCCCGGATGGCCTTGTCGTGCCAGGAGCCACGCATCTTGAACACGTTCAGCGCCCGCGACATCTCACCGCGAATCTCCACGTACTGCAGCAGCAGGATCGTGTCGGTGATGGTGGAGATGTGGGAGTCGGTGATCGAATGGCTGCCCATGAACTCCTCGGAGGTGT
>CAJWAH010000096.1 GCA_913020095.1 uncultured Synechococcus sp. | reverse complement strand
CACAGGAATCGGCTGCGAGCAGGGGGGCTTCGCGGGTGATGCCTTGCCCGTGGCGCGGCTGCTGGCTGCCGCCAGCGACTGCCTGATCACCCATCCCAATGTGATGAATGGGGCGGCGCTCTATTGGAGTGACCCCCGCATCCACTACGTGGAGGGTTGGAGCCTGGATGCCTTCGCCAAGGGCTCGCTGCGGCTGCGGCCCCAGCGCCGCCAGCGGATTGGGGTGCTGTTTGATGCCGGCATCGAACCCGAGCTGCTCTTGCGTCATCGCCAGGTGCTGGCGGCTGCACGGGCCACCTTGGGCTTGGAGATCGGCCCAGAGCTGGTGAGCGATCAGCCCCTCGGCGTCAGGCTCAGCCAGGCCTCCAGCGGCAGCAGCTGGGGCCAGCTCGAGCAGCCTGGTGCGCTGCTGCGGGCTGGTTCACGCCTGAAGCAAGCGGGCGCCACAGCGATTGCGGTGGTGGCGCGTTTCCCTGATGACAACGGCAGCGATGCCCTGCAGGCCTACCGCAGCGGCAGTGGTGTGGATGCGTTGGCTGGGGCTGAGGCGGTGATTAGTCATTTGCTGGTGCGGGAGCTGCAGATCCCGTGTGCCCATGCCCCCGCCCTGGCGCCGCTTGAGCCCATGGCCGAGCTCGATTCGCGCGCTGCTGCTGAGGAGTTGGGCCACACCTTTTTGCCCTGCGTGCTGGTGGGGCTGAGCCGGGCGCCTGATCTCTGCGCTGCCTCTGATCCCTGGCGCCCGCAGGAGCTGGCGATTGATCAGGTGGGCGCGGTGGTGGCCCCCGCTGGTGCCCTCGGCGGGGAAACCGTGTTGGCCTGCGCCGATCGCGGCATCCCGATCGTTGCGGTGCGCAGCAACTCCAGCCTGTTGCAGGTGGATGGCGCTGCCTTGGATCTTGCTGTGGTGCCAGCGGCTGATTACAGCGCCGCGGCTGGATTGGTGTTGGCTTGGCGCGAGGGACTGGACCCCCGGGCGTTGATGCGGCCGCTCAGCGCGGGCTGAGGTGCGTCAGCAGTTGGTTGAAGATCTGCTCGCAGCGGGTGTTGCGTTGGGCCATCAATTCATGGCTGCGCACTTGCAGTAGCGATTCCCCCAGGTTGTCGGCGTCGGAGCGGTCGCAAATCACCGTGACGTACTGGTTGGGCTTGAGTCCGCGGCGAAAGCTTTCGCTCGCGTAGATCAAGGTGGGCAGCTGCGGGTGGTATTCCGGACTCAGGCCAGCGGCTTTTAGAACATCAATCGCCAGATCTTCGCTGGGCGTTGGAATCACCGCTTGATGAAAGGCCACGGGCGCCGGGCGGGGTGCTCGCCTGGTGTATCCAGAGGTTGGGCGAAGCCAGAGGGATGCGATGAATCTCTTCTTTCCCCTCAGCAGCCGTTAATTCACGTTGCTTAGCGCAGGCAGGCCATGGGGTGGCGCGGCGGCACATCGAGGGCCCGGGCAACACCGGGATGGCACACGGCCCCTTCAACGGTGTTGAGCCCGGAGAGCAGCTCGGGGCGCTCGGTCACCGCTTCGCTCAGGCCGCGTCCGGCAATGGTGACGATGTAGGGCAGCGTCACGCTCACCAGCGCTTCGGTGGAGGTGAAGGGAACAGCGCCAGGCATGTTGCCAACGGCGTAGTGCTGCACGCCAAATTTTTCAATCACCGGTTCGGTGTGGGTGGTCTCCTCGCTGCTGGCGATGCAGCCGCCTTGATCGATGGCCACATCGACGATCACCGAGCCAGGGCGCATCTGCTGCACCAGCGCTTCATCCACCAGGGTTGGGGCCCGCCCGCCCGGGGTGAGCACCGCACCGATCAGCAGATCAGCGGTGGGGATCACCCGTTCGATCAAGCCGCGGCTGCTCACCAAGCTGACCAGCCGTCCGCGCCGGTCGACTTCCAGATTGCGTAGCCGCTGGGGGGAGCGATCCAGCAGCAGCACCTCGGCATCCATGGCTGCTGCGACGCGGGCCGCGTTCCAGCCCACGGTGCCGGCGCCCAACACCACCACCCGGGCTGGTTTGACGCCGGTGCAGCCGCCGAGCAGCACGCCGCGACCGCCATGGGGGCGCTCCAGCAGATAGGCCCCCGCTTGGGTGGCCAGCCGCCCAGCGATTTCGCTCATCGGAGCCAGCAGGGGCAGGCTGCCGTTCTCCAGCTGCACCGTTTCGTAGGCAATCGAGGTGCAGCCGCTCTCCAGCAGGGCCTTGCCAACAGCGGGGTAGGCCGCCAGGTGCAGGTAGGTGAACAGCACCATGTCGCGGCGCAAGAAGCCGAACTCCTCGGGCTGTGGTTCTTTCACCTTCACCACCAGGTGAGCGCCCCAAGCCTCTTCTTTGGAGACCATCGCCGCGCCGGCGGCGGCAAAGCTGGCGTCATCGATGCCAGCTCCGTGGCCAGCACCTTGCTCAATCCGCACCTCCAAACCAATGCTCACTAGCTCGCGCACGGCATCGGGGGTGAGAGCCACCCGCTGCTCATCGGGCTTGATCTCCCGAGGAATGCCGATGCTGCTCATCGAGGCGGCGGGTTGGGGAGCGGCCATGGTGGGTTGGTTCTGCTATCAGCCTGGCGATTCCTAGCCGCCGGCGCCAGTGCTGGCGGCGATTGGCATGCGCCAACCGCAACCAAACGAGCGGGCACTCAGTTTGAGCACCGGTGCGGCTTGGCGCCGTTTGAATTCTGACCGTTTCAGCAGCCGCCAGATCCGCTGCACGGCATCGCTCGGCTCACCGCTGGCGATGAGCTCTTCAGGCGAGGCATGCTCCTCGATAAAGCGCTGCAGCAGGCGATCGAGATAGGGGTAGTCGGGGAGGGAGTCGCTGTCTTTTTGATCGGGTCTTAGCTCGGCGCTGGGGGGCTTGTTCAAGATCGCGTCCCCGATGACCGGCCCATCGGCTGGCAGCCCGCAGCGTTGCCGCTCGCCGGCAGCGGCCGGGCTATCGAGCCAGCGCGTCAGCCGAAACACCTCGCTTTTGTAGAGATCCCCGATCACGGCCAGGCCGCCATTCATGTCGCCGTAGAGCGTGCAGTAGCCAACGGCCAGCTCGGATTTGTTGCCCGTAGCCAGCAGCAGTTGGCCTTCGCTATTGGCCACGGCCATCAGCAACGTGCCGCGGATGCGCGATTGCAGGTTTTCTGCGGTGATGCCCTCCGGCTTCTGCCCCAGCGCTGGGTTCAAGCTGCCGTCGTATTGCTGCATCAAGGGCTCAATCGGCACCGTGCTGGTGGCCAGATTCAACCGATTGGCGAGGGCCAGCGAATCCTGCAGCGATCCTTCCGAGCTGTAGGGCGATGGCATCAACAGCGCCCGCACCTGCTGACTGCCCAGGGCCGCAACAGCCAGGGCGGCCACCAGGGCCGAATCAATGCCGCCACTGAGCCCGAGCAAGGCTGTGCGGAAGCCGCATTTGCGGGCGTAGTCCTGCACACCGAGCACGAGCATGCGCCAGAGCTGGGCCTCGGGGCTCAGGGGCTCCGGTGGGGTTGGACTCCCGGCGGCCTGGCTGTCCCAAATCTGCAGCGCGCTCTCCCCGCAGGGCAATTGCTGCTGCAACGCCCCAGTGGCATCCAGCACAAAGCTGTTGCCATCAAAAATCAGCTCGTCGTTTCCCCCCACCTGATTGACGTAGAGCACTGGGCATCCCAACCGCTGTTGGGCGGCCCCCGCCAGCTGACGGCGACGCTCCGCTTTGCCCTGGCCAAAGGGGGACGCTGAGAGGTTGATCAATAGATCCGGCTTGAGGGGCTGAAGTTCAGCAATTGGATCGCACAGCGGGGCGCTGCGGCCGCTGATTTTGGGTTCAACCCAGAGGTCTTCGCACAGGGTCAGCCCAAGGCGCTGACCGCCCCAGCTCAGCAGCGCAGGTTGATCACCGCTGTGGAAATAGCGCTGTTCATCGAAGACGTCGTAACTGGGCAGCAACCGTTTGCGCGCCACCAAGCGCCAGCCGCTGCGCTCCACCAGGGCCATGGCGTTGAACAGCCTCTGGCCACTGGTTTCAACCACCCCAAGCAGCAGCCCAAACCCTGGCGGCAAGGCGCCACTGAGCTGATCGAGTTGGCGGTCTTGTTGCTGCCGCAAGGCCGGCTGCAGCAGCAGATCACGGGGTGGATAGCCCCAGAGGGCGAGCTCAGGGGCTAAGGCGAGTTCGGCTCCAGCTTCGGCAGCCTGCAGGCACTGCTGCTGCAGGCGTTGCCGATTGCCCTGCAGATCACCGACCAGCGGGTTGGATTGGATCAGTGCGATCCGCACAGGGGAGGTCGTCGGTGCTGAAACCGTAAAGGTTTTGCTGCGCCAAGTCTGTGAGCAACTCGCTGGGGACCAGTTCGGGGTTGGGGTGATGCCGCACTGAGGAGCTCGCCGCGGCTGGAATTTCTAGGGGCAGCCGCGCTACGTGCGGGCAGAGCGCCTGCAGCCGCTCGAGCTCGCCGGCTTGCAGCGGCCAGCCTTGGCGATGCACCACGGCGATCGAACAGCTGGGCAGCCAGGCCTCAACGGCATACCAGCTGGGGATTTGTGCCACCAGATCCGTTCCCACCACAAACACCAGATCGTCATTGGGGAAACAGCCGCGGGCCGCTTCGATGCTGTCGATGGCGCGGCGGCTGCTGAAGTCTTGGCGCAGCTGCAGCCGATCGCTGCAGGACTGCTCGGTGAGGCTGTTGACCACAGCTCCCAGCAGGGCCGCCCTCACCTCAAGGGGGGCACCGTGTTGCTTGAACGGGTTGTCACTGGCCCAGGTGCAGACCCGCGGGAAGAGTTGCATCAGCCCAGCCAGCACGGCGCGATGTCCCACCGTCGGCGGGTCTGCGCTAGTGCCAAACAGCGCCAGCTGGGAGCTCATGGCAACCCCACTTCGGGGCTCCAGCTCTGGTGGTGCGCCAGCCAGCGTTGGGCTTGGGGATCGGCCCGTTGCAAGCGCCGCAGCAGGCTCGCTGGTCTGGCAGGGCCGCGGTGGGCAGAGAGCAGCAATTGACGGGTGGCTTCGCGGCCGGTGATGCGGGTGCCGTGTACCGCAAGGGCGGCTTGCGCCAGGGCTACTGGCGCAGCCGGGGCCAGGCTGAGCCCGCCACTAAACGGTGCCGCCATCAGCAGCACCTGTTTGATCAGGCTCAAGGCCCCTTGCAATCCCCACTGCACACCGCCAATGACCAAGCTCTGGCGTCCGACCCGTTGCAGCAGCCGCCGAGCGGAGGGGCCGCGTAGCCGCACGCCGTAGAGCTGGGCCAGTTGCACGATCAAGGTGCTATCAACCGCAGCGCTGCCGGCTAAATCCAGCAGCATCAGTGGATTAGCGGCTAGGCCCGCCGCTTTGATGCTGGCGCAGCGGCCAATCAAGGCTTGGGCGGCCTGCTGGCGCTGGCCCAGGCGCCAGGCCAACAGGCGCGCACTGAAGTGGTCGGCGGCGCGCAGGCTATTGAGGGCCAACAGCAATTCCCCGTGGGTGTTCAGCAGCTCATGGAGGTGCTGCTGCAGCGCTCCCAATTCCGGGGCAGCGGCTTGGCGGCGCACGCGGCCATCGGCTAGCACCACCGGCCGCCGTGGCGCGGCGGCCACCCACAGCAGAGGCTCATCACGGCCGCAGCGCTGCTGGATGGTGCCTGTGAGTTGGCGCCGCTCCAAGCGGCTGTAGGCATCAGCTCGGTTGGCCACGAGCACCACAGGCTTGCCGCTGTCTTGCAGGGTTTGAAAGGCCGCCAGTTCCGGCGCGCTGATGTCGCCATCGATGACCATCACCACCAGATCGCTGCCGGTGGCCACCCGCCGTGCCAGGCGCTCCCTGGCCGGAGCCGCAATCTCATCAATGCCGGGGGTA
>CAJWAH010000095.1 GCA_913020095.1 uncultured Synechococcus sp. | reverse complement strand
TTGGCGGCCCAGTTGCACACCGCGGGCCAACCCGATCCTGATCTCTTGATTCGCACCAGTGGGGAGCAGCGGCTCAGTAATTTCCTGCTCTGGCAGCTGGCCTATGCCGAACTGCATGTCACCGATGTGTTGTGGCCTGATTTTGATGCGACGGCCCTGACCCAGGCCCTGGTGGATTTCCAGGGGCGCCAGCGCCGTTTTGGTGGCGTGCAAGAGGAGATCTGATGTCTGCCCTCATTCGCCACGACTGGGATCTCGCTGAAATCGAAGCCTTGCTGGAGCTGCCGTTGGTGGATCTGCTCTGGCGCGCCCAGCAGGTGCATCGCGACGCGCACCCCGATGGCTACCACGTGCAGTTGGCTTCCTTGCTGAGCGTCAAAACCGGTGGCTGCGAAGAGGACTGCGCCTATTGCCCGCAATCGATGCATCACAGCAGTGATGTGACGGGCCAGCCCGAGCTGCAATTGCAAGTCGATGGGGTGCTGCAGCAAGCCCGCTCAGCCCGTGATGCGGGGGCCCACCGCTTCTGCATGGGTTGGGCCTGGCGTGAGATCCGCGAGGGCGCACCGTTTGAAGCGATGCTCGCCATGGTGCGGGGGGTGCGCGAGCTGGGCATGGAAGCCTGCGTCACCGCCGGCATGCTCACCGATTCGCAAGCTGAGCGCCTCGCCCAAGCCGGACTGACCTCCTACAACCACAACCTCGACACCAGCCCCGAGCATTACGACCAAATCATCAGCACCCGCACCTATCAAGAGCGCCTCGACACCCTGCAACGGGCCCGTGATGCCGGCTTGAGCTTGTGCTGTGGCGGCATCATCGGCATGGGTGAATCACGCCGTGATCGCGCCTCCCTTCTGCAGGTGTTGGCTGGGTTGAATCCCCATCCTGAAAGCGTTCCCATCAATGGCTTGGTGGCCGTGGAGGGAACGCCTTTGGAGGATCAAGAGCCCTGGGAACCGCTGGAGTTGGTGCGCATGGTGGCGGTGGCCAGGATCCTGATGCCCGAGGCCCGGGTGCGGCTCAGTGCAGGCCGGGAAAGGTTGAGCCAGGAGGCTCAGATCCTGTGCTTGCTGGCCGGTGCTGATTCGATCTTCTATGGCGACAGCCTGCTCACCACAACCAATCCAGCGGTTCAGGCTGATCAGGCGCTGCTGGCGGCAGCCGGGGTGAGCAGCAGTTTGGAGGGCGTGGCAGCGGCCTGATGGCCCAGAACGGCCCGTTGCTGGTGGCGGCGTTCTATCGCTTTGCGCCGCTGCAGAACCTGCAAGAGCTGCGCGCCGAGCTGCAACAGCTCGGCGGGGATCAGGGGGTGCTGGGCACGGTGCTGCTCGCCGCCGAAGGGGTCAATGGCACCGTTTGCGGCACGGCCGGAGCGGTCAGCGCACTGCTCGATCGCTTGCGTTTAGAGGCCGGCTTTGAAGCCCTGCAAGAGAAGCGCAGCTGGTGTGATCAACCCTGCTTTTTGCGCTTCAAGGTGCGCTTGAAAGCCGAGATCGTCACCATGGGCCGCCAGGGCGTGGATCCCACTGAGCAGGTGGGGACTTACGTGCCCCCAGAGCAGTGGAACGACTTGATCGCCGATCCCACCACCTTGGTGATCGATACGCGCAATAGCTACGAGGTGGGGGTGGGCAGCTTTGCCGGAGCGGTGGATCCACAGACCGAGAGCTTCCGCGAATTCCCCGCTTGGGCCGCTGAGCAACTGCGCCCCCTGATGCAAGCGCGCGGTGCCAAAAAGCTGGCCCTGTTTTGCACCGGCGGTATTCGCTGCGAGAAGGCCACCGCCCATCTGCTGCAGCAGGGGTTTGATCAGGTGCATCACCTGGAGGGCGGCATCCTGCGCTACCTCGAAACGGTGCCGCCAGAGCAAAGCCGCTGGCAGGGGGAGTGTTTTGTGTTTGACCGGCGTGTGGCCCTCAACCATCAGTTGGAGCCGGGTGATCACAGGCTTTGCCACGCCTGCGGTTTGCCGCTAACGCCGCAGCAGTGTGAACTGCCCAGCTATGTCAAAGGGGTGAGCTGTTTGCACTGCATCGAGCGCTTCAGCGATGCCGACCGTGAACGCTTCGCCCAGCGGCAGCAGCAGCTCGAGAGGGGGGATATCTGGAGGCTAGAAAGGGGCGATGAGTGCCCGAGCATTGATGAGCCAACGGTTTGAAACGCTTCAGCTGCACGCTGGCCAGCAGGCGGATCCCACCACCAATGCCCGTGCGGTTCCGATTTATCAAACCTCCTCCTACGTCTTCAATGACGCCGAGCACGGCGCCAATCTGTTCGGGCTGAAGGAATTCGGGAACATCTACACCCGCTTGATGAACCCCACCACCGATGTCTTTGAAAAGCGGGTGGCGGCGCTGGAGGGCGGTGTGGCTGCTGTGGCCACCGCCTCGGGCCAGTCGGCGCAATTTTTGGCCATCACCAACTTCATGCAGGCTGGTGACAACTTGGTCTCCACCTCCTTTCTCTACGGCGGCACCTACAACCAGTTCAAGGTTCAGTTCCCCCGGCTGGGCATTCAGGTGAAATTCGCCGAAGGCGATGACCCTGAAAGCTTCAAGGCCCAAATCGATGAGAACACCAAGGCCATCTATGTCGAGGCGATGGGCAACCCCCGCTTCAACATCCCCGATTTCAAAGCCTTGGCTGCCTTGGCCCATGACCATGGCATCCCTCTGATTGTTGACAACACCCTTGGCGCCGCTGGCGCCTTGATTCGCCCCATCGAGCATGGCGCTGATGTGGTGGTGGAAAGCGCCACCAAGTGGATTGGCGGCCATGGCACCAGCCTGGGCGGGGTGATTGTTGATGCCGGCACCTTCGATTGGGGCTCAGGCAAATTCCCCTTGATGAGTGAGCCCAGCGCTGCGTATCACGGCCTTGTGCACTGGGATGCCTTTGGTTTTGGCAGTGATATCTGCGGCATGCTCGGCCTGCCGGCTGATCGCAACATCGCTTTTGCCCTGCGGGCTCGCATTGAGGGCTTGCGCGATTGGGGCCCGGCCCAAAGCCCTTTCAACTCCTTCATGCTGTTGCAGGGTCTTGAGACCCTCAGCCTTCGGGTGGAGCGCCATGCCTCCAATGCCATGGCCTTGGCGAGTTGGCTGCAATCTCAGCCGCAGGTGGAGAGTGTGAGCTACCCCGGCTTGGCTGGTGATCCGTATCACGAACGCGCCAAGACCTACTGCACCTCACGCGGCATGGGCTGCATGTTGATGTTCACCCTCAAAGGTGGATACGACGATGCGGTGTCGTTCATTAATGGTTTGGAGTTGGCCAGTCATTTGGCCAATGTGGGTGATGCCAAAACCCTGGTGATTCACCCGGCCTCCACCACCCACCAGCAGCTCAGCGAAGAGGAGCAGCGCTCAGCTGGCGTTACGCCAACCATGGTGCGCGTTTCGGTTGGTATCGAGCACATTGATGACATCACCGCTGACTTCAGCCAGGCACTGGCAGCCCTGAGCTGACGGCGAGGACAAGAGACTGTGGCGCTCATTCTGCCGAAGAACTATCACAAAGTCGCGGCGATTGAGCGCAACGGGATCTCATGGATTGAGCCTGAATTGGCCGAGCGGCAAGACATCAGGCCGCTGCGCATCGGCATCATCAACATCATGCCGTTGGGCATGCAATATGAGTTCAATTTGTTGCATCCCCTCGGCCTTTCGCCGCTGCAAATTGAACCCGTGTGGATTCGCCTTCAATCCCACGACTACAAGACCTGGGATCACAACCATCTCGATCAGCAATATCGCTCTTGGGAGCAAGCCAATGCATCAGCGCCCCTCGATGGCTTAATCATTACCGGCGCTCCTGTCGAGCATCTGGCCTACGAGCAGGTCACCTATTGGCAGGAAATGGTCGAGTTGGTTGGTATTGCCCGCACCCAGTGCGCCAGCACGCTGGGCCTGTGCTGGGCTGGATTTGCCTTGGCCTACCTGGCCGGGGTCGACAAGACGGCTTTTCAGCAGAAGTTGTTTGGGGTGTTCCCCATGCGCAGCCTCAAGCCGGGGCACGCCCTGATGGGAACGCAAGACGACAGCTTTGTTTGTCCGCAAAGCCGCCATGCTGGTTTGGATGATGCCGCCATGGAGCAGGCCCAGCGGCAAGGGCGTTTGCGTTTACTCGCCCACGGTGAGCAGGTGGGCTACAGCATTTTTGAGACCCCCGATCAACGCCAGCTGATGCATTTGGGTCATCCGGAGTACAGCTCCGGGCGCTTGCTCGCGGAGATGGAACGGGACCGTGCGCGCGGTGATGTGCCGCCGCCGCAAAACTTTGATGCCGAACTGCCGCAAACGCTGTGGCGTTCCCACCGCAACCTGTTTTTCCAGCAGTGGCTGTGGTTCTGCTATCAGCGCATCAGCCTGGCCTCCCCTTCTGGGGCTTAAGGCTTGACTGGCTTGATCCTCTACAGCTTTCGCCGTTGCCCCTATGCCATTCGGGCCCGTTTGGCTCTGCAGCAAGCCGGCATCACCCCCGAACTGCGGGAAGTGGATCTGCGCTGCAAGCCTCCTGAGCTGATCGCCGCCTCAGCCAAGGCCACGGTTCCGGTGCTGGTGCGGCCTGATGGGCCACCGATTGATGAAAGCCTGGAGTTGATGCGTTGGGCCTTGGCCCAGAACGACCCCACTCACCTGTTGGAGTTGGCGGCAAGCCGCGAAAGCGAGCAGCTGTTGCAGCAAAACGACGGCCCTTTCAAGCACCATCTCGATCGCTACCGCTACCCCCATCGCTACAGCGGCTGTGATGGTGCGGGGCATCGTCAGCAGGCACTGGCCATCCTGCGCGAGTGGAATGAACGCATCCAGCAGCAGGGTTGGTTGCTGGGTTCAGCCCCCTCGTTGGTGGATCTGGCTCTGCTTCCGTTTGTGCGCCAATTCCGCCACAGCGAACCAGCTGCTTTTGATGCTGAGCCAGGCCTGCAGCCCCTGCAGCGCTGGTTGGAGCAATTCCTCGGCTCGCCTGAGCTGGCCGCGGTTTTAGAACCGCCATGGGCAGCGCGGCAGCGCTGGCGTTCACCGCAGTGGCTCTATCACCTGGCCTTGCCCCGTGAGTGGCAAGACGCCCGCCAGCAGGGCAGTTATCAGCGCTCTACTCGCGGCCGTTCTTTGCAAGAGGAGGGGTTCATCCATCTCAGCGGGGCCCATCAGCTTGAGGCCACCCATGGGCGCTTCTACGCCGATCTGGATCACGTGGTGCTGCTCACGGTTGATCCCCACAAATTGCCGAGCGATCAGTTGAAATGGGAAGCCATCCCAACCGGCGAACAGTTCCCCCATCTCTATGGCCCTCTGCCCTTGGATGCGGTGTTGTCGGCTGATCGCTACCGGGCCGAGCCATGAGCTTTGATTTGGCGCTGATTGAACAGCAGGCCGCTGCGCGGGACTTGCTGTTGCGCTTGCAGTTGGGTGGTGCCGGCCCCCTGCAAACCCTCCGGGTTGTGGTGGCGCGCCGCAGCTCCGAGCAGAGCCTGGCGCTGTTGGGCGAACTCAAAGGCTGGGCGACGCCCCAGCGCCAAGGGCTGCGGCTCGACACCATGCGCGTGCAAGGACGCGACACCCAGGATGTGGGGCTGTTGATTTGGGCGGCCACCTTTGCCTGGGCCCTCGAAGCAACCCCATGCCGCACGGCTTGGCTGCTGGCGATTCGTGATGATCCCCGCCAGCACCGGCGTTTGGTGCGCTATTTCGAGCGGCTTGGCTTTCAGCCCCAACGGGAGCTCGCTGCTGCTCCGTGGGATCTGCCGCGCCGCTTGATCTGGGGTGGCTCGGGGCTGTTGATGCGCGGGGATTGCGCCGAAGGCCTGCGCCGCTG
>CAJWAH010000094.1 GCA_913020095.1 uncultured Synechococcus sp. | reverse complement strand
TAGGCCTTCAAAAAGCTGATGGGAGTGAGCTTGCCGCCGTTGTCATAAACCCCCAGCACCAGGGCTGAACGCATGGCCACCACGCCGGCATCGGGGGCGCGCAGCGGATACACGATTGCTGAGGCTCGCTCGAGGATCGCCTCACCA
Source organism: uncultured Synechococcus sp. (assembly GCA_913020095.1). Classification (GTDB taxonomy): domain Bacteria; phylum Cyanobacteriota; class Cyanobacteriia; order PCC-6307; family Cyanobiaceae; genus RCC307. Next base: position 5,709 of record CAJWAH010000094.1, on the reverse strand, counting down.
ATGCGGGTATTCAGAAGCCGGCTGGTGAGGGTCACCGGTAACGGAACTTCCGTTTTCAGTAGCCCCTGAATCGGTTTGGGCTGCGAGCCGGTGAAGCGCAGGAGGTCGGCGAGGAGTCCTTTGGGAACCCCGGTTTCAACGAACGTCTCCAATGAGCTGACCGTCAGGGTGCGGCGGTAGGCACCGGTGACGAAGACCACATTTTCTGTCGCCAGCACCGGTGGCAGATCCAGCATGAAACCCGGGGCTGTGGCAACCCCTGGAATTTAGGCCGCTTGAGGAATTTGAGCCTCCTGACGGATGTCGGGTTCCACCAGCAGGTCGCGGACCAGACGCACCATCCCCCGCTCTGCCAGGCCGCGGGCCAGATCCAGGCCCATGCCGCGCAGGTCAGGTTCTGCTAACAGCCGCGGCAGACGGCTGGTGATCAGGCGCGGTTCAAAGCCAGGGAGTTGCTGCAGGATTCGCACCAGCTCCTGGATCGGTTCGAGGTTCAGCAGCGCTGCATTGGTGCGTCGCATCGGAGGTGTCTTCAGGCCTGGTGGCCGCAACCGCAAGGGCAGGCGCTTGCCGAGGTTTTGCACCAGGTTCCAGCCAGCCGCATCGAGTTGATCCACAGCAGCAGTCACCAATTGCTGCCGCAGCACCCCGCCGCGTGGGGAGAACAGGAAATCCAGGGTTTGATCCAACAGCCCTTCGATGTCCAGCTGTTGCTGGCGGGCTGCATTCATCACCAGATCCTCCAGCCGGCTCCAGCGGAAATCCTCACCGTCAAACAACATGTCCCGCAGCGAGCGCCGCAGATCGGGATCGGAATCCTCCAGCAAGCGCCGGGCGAAATAGGGATAGGCAGCGCCCAGGATTTTGAAATCGCGGTCGACGCTCAGGGCAATCCCTTCGAGCGTCACCAGCGAGCGAATGATCAAGGCGTAGTAGGGCGGCACCTGGAACGGGAAGCGATACATCACCCCGGAGAGATCGTCGGTGACCGCCTTGAAATCCATCCGGCTGACCCCGGCCTGAAGTGCCTGCCCGAACACTTGCTCAAAGGCCGGCACGATCGGTTCGAGGTTCACCTCTTCCGCCAGGAATCCAAGGGTGACGAAGTCCTTGGAGAGGGCATCAAAGTTGCGATTGACCAGGTGCACCACGGCCTGAATCAGGCCGGTTCTCGATTCGCGGGTGACTTCGCTCATCATCCCGAAATCCAGATAGGCCAAGCGCCCATCGGCCAGGGCCAGCAGGTTGCCCGGGTGGGGATCGGCGTGGAAAAAGCCGTGCTCGAGCAATTGCTGCAGGCTGCAGTTCACGCCGACATCGACGAGCTCATCGGGGTCAATCCCCATGGCTTTGACCGCTTCAAGCCGGGTGAGCTTCACCCCCTCGATCCATTCCATGGTCAGCACCCGCCGGCTGGTGAGCTCGCGGTGGATTTCCGGAACAGCGATGCGCGGATTGTGGGCGTGGAGCTCAGCGAAGCGCTCGGCGTTGGAGGCTTCGTTGAAGTAGTCCATCTCCTCAAACACTCGCCGGCCCAGCTCATCGATCAGGGCCACCAAGTCGCTGCGGATCAGGCCGATGTTCGATTTCAGCCAGGCCGCAATATTCCGCACGATGTAGAGGTCCAGCGTGATCTGCTCCCGCAGACCGGGCCGCTGCACTTTCACGGCCACACTGCGGCCGTCTTTCAAGGTGCCCCGGTACACCTGGCCCAGGGAAGCGGCCGAAATCGGTTCGGCATCCAACTCCCCATAGAGCTCATCCACGGGTGCGCCGAGGTCTTCGGTGATGCACGCTCGGGCCTGATCGCTCGGAAATGCCGGCAGTTGATCCTGCAGCCGCGAGAGCTCCTCCAGCAGCACGGGCGGAACGATGTCGGGCCTGGTCGAGAGGGCTTGGCCGGCCTTGATGAACGCCGGACCCAGATCAGCCAGCAGGTTGGCGGCTTCCCGTGCGCGATCTCTTGAAATATTGGGGTCTTTGAGGCGTCCGCTGAGGCGATCGAACAGAACCCCCAGCAGCAACAGCCCGATGGGAATCAAGGTTTCCCGCAGCCGTTTCAACAGCCGCAGGGGGTGGCCTGCGTAAATCCTTGTGATCTCTGCCGGGTCGTAGCTGTTCAGACCGGCCGCTTCGAGAAAATCGCTGGTCGCGGTCATGGCGGCGTTGCGGTGGGGAACCCGGCTGGGAACCCCCTTTTAATTGATATTGGAGCCGTTACGCTGCGCCGGCTGGCTTGGGGACGCCGTGCTCACCGGGCTTCACATCAGCAATATCGCCCTGATCGACAGCCAAGAGCTGGTGTTCGGTCCGGGTTTCACGGTGCTTACCGGTGAAACCGGTGCCGGTAAATCCATCCTTTTGGATGCCCTCGATGCGGTGACTGGTGGCGGTCAGCCCCAACGCCTGTTGCGCGATGGCTGCGTCAGGGGATCGATCGAAGCCAGTTTTGGTTGGACCAAGCCCTTGCGGCAGTGGTGCCAAGCCCAAGAGCTCGATTTGGACGATGAGGAGGAGCTGCTGCTGAGCCGCGAGCTGCGCTTGTTGGATGGCCGCTTCAGTAGCCGCAGTCGTCTCAATGGCGTCAGCCTCAACCGCGCGGCTTTAACCGAGCTGCGGCCGTTGCTGCTGGATCTCACCGGCCAGGGGCAGACTCAACAACTCGCTCGCGCTGGGCAACAGCGCCGCTGGTTGGACCGTTTTGGTGGCAGCGAACTCTCGGCTGTGTTGCAGCCCGTGCGCCAATGCCAGCAGCTGTGGATGCAGGCGGCCGCGGCGCTGGAGCAGGCCAGGGCCCAACAGGAAGCCTTGCTGCAAGATCGCGCCAACCAAGAGGAGCAACTGCAAGCCCTCGAAGCGGCCCAACTCGACAATCCACAGGAGCGGCTGCTGCTGGAGCAAGAGCAAGACCGGCTCTGCCATGGGGTGCGCTTGCAGCAGGGTTGTCAGGAGGTGCAGGGGCGTTTGATCGAAGGGGCTGAAGGGGCTCCGTCGGTGCTGGAGCATCTCGGCGCCTGCGATCAGGAGCTCAGTGCCATGGCTGCGCTGGATCCGGCGTTGCAGCCGATTCGTCAGAGCTGGATTGATGCCCAAAGCGCCTTGGAAGACCTTGGCCGCGACTTGGACCGTTACGCCGCCGCGTTAGAGGCTGACCCTGAGCATTTGGCGGCCCTGCAGGAGCGCATTGCTGCGCTGAAGGCCTTGGAGCGGCGCTTTGGTGCTGATCTCGAGGCCTTGATTGAGCGCCGTGATCAGCTGCGCGACACCTTGCAGGCCGGTGGGGCTGCAGCGGCTTTGGTGGCGCTTGAGCAGGAGGAGGTGCTGCGCCGCCAGCAGCGTGATGCCGCGTGCCAGAAGCTCACCGAGCAACGCCAGAAAGCAGCCGAACGCCTGGAGCACGACTTGATGCAAGCGCTGCGGCCCATGGCCCTGCCCCATGTGCGCTTTGCTGTTGAGCTGGTGCCGGCCCAGCCCAGTGAGCATGGGGCGGAGAACGTGCAGTTCCTGTTTTCTGCCAACCCGGGTCAACCTCTGGCGCCGCTCCGGGAGGTGGCCTCTGGCGGTGAGATGAGCCGCTTTTTGCTGGCGTTGAAAACCTGCCTGTCTGAAGCTGATGGGGAGATCACCCTGCTGTTTGACGAGATCGATACCGGCGTCAGCGGCAAGGTGAGCGCGGCGATGGCGGCGTTGCTGCAGCGCTTGGCCCAGCACCGTCAGGTGTTTTGTGTCACCCACCAGCCGGTGGTGGCCGCTGCGGCTGATCAACATCTGCTGGTGCGCAAGCAGGTGGAGCAGGGCAACACCCGTTCATTGATTCAGCCTTTGAGCACGCTCCAAGAGCGGCAGCGGGAACTGGCGGAATTGGCCGGTGGCGACTCTGGTGAGGCCCGCGACTTTGCCGCCAGCTTGTTGCAGCGCCAAACCGCATAAAAGGGTTTCTCGCCGTTAAAGTGGCAAGCCCTGAAATCGCCCGATGGCACGAGCCAAAGCCGCGTCCGGCAAGGCCCTTCAGGCGCTGAACGGCGGAAATATCAGTGATGTGATCCGGGTGCGCGGCGCCCGGCAGCACAACCTCAAAGACGTTGATCTGGCGCTGCCGCGCAACAAGCTGGTGGTGTTCACCGGTGTGAGCGGCAGCGGCAAGAGCTCCCTGGCGTTCGACACGATTTTTGCCGAGGGCCAACGGCGCTATGTGGAGAGCCTCTCCACCTATGCGCGCCAATTCCTTGGTCAGGTTGATAAGCCCGATGTCGATGCCATCGAGGGCTTGTCACCGGCGATTTCGATCGATCAAAAATCCACCAGCCACAACCCTCGCTCCACCGTTGGCACGGTCACCGAGATCCAGGACTACCTGAGGTTGTTGTTTGGCCGTGCGGGTGAACCCCACTGCCCCCAGTGCGATCGGCCGATCAGCCCCCAGTCGATCGATGAGATGGTCGACCAGATCCTGCTCTTGCCCGAGGGCACCCGTTATCAATTGCTGGCCCCCTTGGTGCGGGGCAAGAAGGGCACCCACACCAAGTTGATCAGCGGCCTGGTGGCTGAGGGATTTGCGCGGGTGCGCATCAACGGCGAGGTGCGCGAGCTCTCCGACAACATCGAGCTCGACAAAAACCATGCCCACAACATTGAAGTGGTGGTGGATCGCCTAGTGGCCCGTGAGGGGATCCAGGAGCGTTTGACCGATTCGCTGCGCACGGCCCTCAAGCGCGGTGATGGTTTGGCCCTGGTGGAGGTGGTGCCCAAGAGCGGCGAAGAGCTTCCAGAAGGGGTGCAGCGTGAGCGCTTGTATTCCGAAAACTTCGCTTGCCCCGAGCACGGTGCGGTGATGGAGGAGCTTTCGCCTCGCCTGTTCTCCTTCAACAGTCCCTACGGCGCCTGCCCCGATTGCCATGGCATCGGCTACCTGCGCAAGTTCACCGAAGAGCGGGTGGTGCCCGACCCTTCGCTGCCGGTGTATGCGGCGATTGCACCTTGGAGCGACAAGGAGAGCAGCTACTACTTCTCGCTGCTGTTCAGTGTTGGTCAGGCCTATGGCTTTGAACTCAAGACCCCTTGGCAGGAGCTCAGCCGTACGCAGCAAGAAGCCGTGCTGTTCGGCACCGTTGAGCCGATCTTGATCGAAGCCGATAGCCGCTACCGCAAAACCAAGGGGTATGAGCGCCGTTTTGAAGGAGTTCTGGCCATCCTTGAGCGCCAAGTCCGTGATGCCGGGGGTGAATCGGCCCGCCAGAAGCTGGAGAAATATCAGGAGCTGGTGCCCTGCGCCACCTGCGCCGGCCAGCGCCTGCGGCCGGAAGCCCTGGCTGTTCGCATTGGCCCGTACAACATCACCGATCTCACCGCCATCAGCGTTGGCGAGTGCCTCGAGCGCATTGATGCCTTGATGGGCGGCGGCTCCGATGGCGAGCCGTTGATGTCAGCGCGCCAGATCCAGATCGCTGATCTGGTGTTGCGGGAGATCCGTTTGCGCCTGCGCTTCTTGATCGATGTGGGCCTCGATTACCTCAGCCTTGATCGGCCGGCGATGACCCTCTCCGGCGGTGAAGCGCAACGGATTCGCTTGGCCACCCAAATCGGTGCGGGCCTCACCGGTGTGCTCTATGTGCTGGATGAACCCAGCATTGGCTTGCACCAACGCGACAACGACCGGTTGCTCTCAACCCTCGTCAAGCTGCGGGACCTCGGCAACACCTTGATCGTCGT
>CAJWAH010000093.1 GCA_913020095.1 uncultured Synechococcus sp. | reverse complement strand
CAGAGCGGATTGACTCTCGCGGCAGCTAAGTTCATCCAGCTCATGTGTCGCACATGCGACATCAAAAGCTTCCCCTGAGCCGCTCTGCCGGCTTGATCCCCCGGAGACTCGTTTGGTCGCTGCCACTCCAACTTCCGCTACAGCCAGCCTCTCTGAGGAGGCACTACAGCAACGGCTGTACGGGCGACGGCCACCGCTCCCGGCGAGCCAACGCAAAATAAAATCAGGCACCACCGGCTTCATGCTGGCGATGCACGTGGGTGCAGTCTTTGCGCTGCTACCGAGGTTCTGGAGCGGGCAGGCCGTGGTGGCCTTCGCAGTTCTCTACTGGGTCACCGTGATCGGTGTCACCCTCGGGCTGCACCGCCTGGTAGCGCATCGCAGCTTTGAAGCTCCCCGCTGGCTGGAGCGGCTGCTGGTGGTGATGGGCACCCTCGGCTGCCAAGGCGGGCCTGTGGAGTGGGTGGGTCTGCACCGCCACCACCACAAGTTTTCCGATCAACCCAACGATCACCACGACGCCGGCCGAGGCCTGTGGTGGTCCCACAGCGAATGGATGCTCCACTCCATTCCTGCTCTGAAGCACCTGGATCGTTTCGCTGGCGACATGCGCCGCGATCCCTTCTACAACTGGCTCGATCGCTTTTTCCTGCTGCTGCAGCTGCCCCTGGGCGCGGCTCTCTATTGGATCGGCGAGAACACCGGCGTGCATGGCGGAGGCCTGGGCCTGGTGCTGTGGGCGATCCCCCTGCGCCTCACCGTCGTGTATCACGTGACTTGGCTGGTGAATTCCGCCACCCACGTTTGGGGTTACCGCAACTTCGATTGCCCCGATCGCTCCACCAACTGCTGGTGGGTGGCGATCTTGAGCTTTGGCGAGGGCTGGCACAACAACCACCACGCCTTCCCCCACTCAGCCCGCCACGGTCTGCGCTGGTTTGAGTTCGACATCACCTGGCAGCACATCCGCGCCCTCAAGAGCCTGGGTTTGGCCAAGCGCATTCGCCTGGCCCACTACCGGCCCTGACGCAGGCGCTCCAGCAGCGCCTCAGGCCCTGAGGCCACCAGCTCTTGCATGCCAAGGGCTTCGGTGGTGATCAACAGATCGCCGAGCTCGCTGTCGAACTCGGCGGCCCCGTAATCCCGCAGGCCAGCCATCACTTCAGCAAAACGCTCCCGGCGTTGCCGCTTTTGGGCTGGATAGGCCTCAAGCACCGCTTCGCGGCACTGGCGCCAGGGCTTACCGCCACTGAGCAGTTCCGCCAACGCTGCGCTGAGGGCCGGGGCTTCCTCATCGCTGATGCGCAGATCAAAGCCAGGTGGCAACGGACGCAAACCAATGAAAATCTCCAGCAACTCGCCCGCCGTCAGCGGTGCCCCTGAGGCATCCAGCAACGGCAACGCTGAGATTTTCAGCGCTGCCAGCAACTCCTCTTGGCCTTCCAATTGCTCCAGGCCATCACCGCCTTTGGCGGCTTCGGCGAGCCAGCGGTTGCAGCTGCCCAAGGCCAAAAACACCTCAGGGCCTGGAGAAGACAGCTTCTGGTTGCGCAGGTTGGAGAGCTGGGAGCTGTGCAACCGGCCGAAATCAAGCTGCTCGGCTAGGGCCGGCAACACCCGGTGCGACCAGCTGTTGCGCTCATGCCAGGCCTTGAGCATGGCGGCAAAGGCGCCGTGTCCGGCTTCGAGCTGTTCGCGGTAGCCCATGGGGCTGGGAATTCACTTTACCCAGAGTAAGGGCGGTAATCCCAACCCGCATAGCTATGCAATATGGATTCGTATTGTTATTGTTGGCTCATTGATACGGAATCAGTCCAATGACCGTCGCTATTCCAGCGGCAACCATCTCAGCACCAGCCCGCTCGGCTGTGTTGAGTGCGCCGCACCCTGACAAGTCCACCCACTGCGATGGTCCCGGCCGCCGTTGGGGCACTGTTGGCTTTATGGCCGGCATCCACATCCTCGCTGTGGTGGCACTTCTGCCCATGTTCTGGAGCTGGCAGGCCGTCACCAGCCTGGCGGTTCTCTACTGGGTCACCGCCTGCCTCGGCGTGACCATCGGCTACCACCGCCTGCTCTGCCATCGCTCCTTCCGCCTACCCCAATGGCTGGAGCGCTTCTTCGCCACCTGCGGCGCCCTGAGCTGCCAGCACGGACCGATCGACTGGGTTGGCCTGCACCGCCACCACCACAAGTTCTCTGATACGGATGCTGATCATCACAACAGCAACCGCGGCTTCTGGTGGAGCCACATGGGCTGGATGTTCGAGGAAATCCCCGCCATGGGCGCCGTGCCCCGCTTCTCAGCCGATCTGGCCAAAGACCCCTACTACCGCTGGTTGAACAACAACTTCCTGCTGCTTCAACTGCCCTTGGCTGGCCTGCTGTTCTTAATCGGCAGCCTCACCGGTGCCGGCGGCTGGGCCCTGGTGCTCTGGGGCATCCCCCTGCGCCTGGTGCTCGTCTATCACGTGACCTGGCTGGTGAACTCGGCCACCCACTGCTGGGGCGAAGCCGTCCATGAGAGCGGCGACAAGTCACGCAACAACCCCTGGGTGGCGGCCCTGACCTTCGGTGAGGGCTGGCACAACAACCACCACGCCTTCCCCCACTCGGCCAAGCACGGCCTGGAGCCCGGCCAGATCGATCTCACCTGGCAACACATCCGGCTGATGCGCGCCCTCGGCCTGGCCACACAAGTCCGCCTCCCGGCGGGCTGAGGCTCAGGCCAGGAAGGTAAGATCAACGGCTGGCCTTTTGGCAGTCGAATAGCACCCGGATTCACCCATGGCGAAGCGCGTACAAGTTGTTCTCAGCGAAGACATCCTGAGCCTGGGCAAGGACGGTGATCTTGTGGAGGTGGCTCCGGGTTATGCCCGGAACTTCCTCCTTCCCCATGGCAAAGCACTGCCTGTGACCCCAGCTGTGCTCAAGCAGGTGGAGCACCGCCGCGCCAAGGAAGCTGAGCGGCTGGCGGCCCTGAAAGCTGATGCGGTGGCCTTCCGCACGGCGCTCGACACCATCGGCCGCTTCACCGTTAAGAAGCAAACCGGCGGCGACGACGTGCTGTTTGGCACCGTGACCAACGTCGATGTGGCTGAGGCGATCGAATCGGCCACCAAGAAGCTGGTGGACAAGCGCGACATCACCGTTCCTGAGGTGCACCGCACCGGCAACTACAAGGTCCAGGTCAAGCTGCACCCTGAAGTGGTCGCCGAGATCAATCTGGAAGTGGTCAGCCACTAAGGCCAAACCGCCCGAAACGGGGCAGCATGGTTGTCCCTTGAACGATGGAACGGCGCGATGGTTTCTGTTCCCCTGAATGAACCAGAGAGGGAACGCACGCGCCGCAAAGATGCGGAACTGTTTGAGGCGACGCCCGAGCAGATTCCGCCGCAGAACTTAGAAGCCGAGGAGATGATCCTCGGCGGCATCCTGCTCGACCCCGATGCCATCGGCCGGGTCGCTGATGTTTTGCAGCCGGAAGCCTTCTACACCGGTGCCCACCGGGAGATCTTCCGCACCGCCTTGATGCTGCACGGCCAGGGCAAGCCCACCGACCTGACGGCGATGGTGGCCTGGCTCGCCGACACCGGCCAACTCGAGAAGGTGGGCGGCAGCAGCCGGCTCAGTGAGCTGGTGGACCGCACCCTCAGCACCGCCTCGATTGAAGAGGTGGCCAAGCTGGTGATGGACAAGCACCTGCGCCGCCAGCTGATCCGCTCAGGCAATGAGGTAATTGGCCTTGGCTTTGATCAAAGCAAGCCAATGGATCAGGTGCTCGATGAAGCCGAGCAGAAGATCTTTGCGATCAGCCAGTCCAAACCCAGCCTGGGGCTGACGCCCACCGCGGAAATCCTCACCCGCACCTTTGAAGAAATCGAAACCCGCTCACTGGGCACCTCGGTGGCGGGCATCCCGGTCAACTTCTACGACCTCGATGCGATGACCCAGGGGCTGCAGCGCAGCGACCTGATCATCGTGGCCGGACGCCCAGCCATGGGGAAAACCTCAATCGTGCTGAACATCGCCAAGAACGTGGCGCAACTGCACGACCTACCGGTGTGCGTGTTCAGCTTGGAGATGAGCAAAGAGCAGCTCACCTACCGGCTGTTGTCGATGGAGGTGGGCATTGAAAGCGGGCGGCTGCGCACCGGCCGGCTCAATCAAGAGGAATGGCCGCTGCTGGGCCAAGGCATCAGCACGCTGGGACGGCTGCCGATCTTCATCGACGACAAACCCAATGCCGGCGTTTTGGAGATGCGCTCACTCTGCCGGCGCCTGATGGCTGAACAGGGCCGCGAGCTGGGCTTGATCGTGATCGACTACCTGCAGTTGATGGAAGGCTCGGGCTCCGACAACCGGGTGCAGGAGCTCTCGCGCATCACCCGAGGGCTCAAGCAAATGGCGCGCGAACTCAATGTGCCGGTGATCGCCCTTTCCCAGCTCAGCCGCGGCGTGGAAGCGCGCACCAACAAGCGGCCGATGCTCAGTGACCTGCGGGAATCCGGCTCGATTGAGCAGGACGCCGACATCGTGATGATGATCTACCGCGATGAGTACTACAACCCGGAAACGCCCGATCGCGGCATCACCGAAGTGATCGTCACCAAGCACCGCAACGGCCCGGTCGGCACCGTGAAGTTGCTGTTCGAATCGCAGTTCACCCGCTTCCGCAACCTGGCGGCACCTGGGGGCTAGGCGAACACCCAGACGGAATGCCAGCTCCGATAATGAAGCGATGGAGCCAGCTGCGCTGCCCACCGAATCCTTTGAGCTGATCGTTGTCGGCGGTGGTCATGCCGGCTGCGAAGCAGCGCTCACGGCCGCGCGGCTGGGCATCTCCACGGCCCTGTTCAGATACAGACCCGGCTTACCGGAGCACCCACTTTTTTCAAAGGCAGAAGGGTGTGCACGGGCCGTCCTGCACAACTCCTTGGCGGCGAGATGCATTCAAGACTGTGCCACCGTAGCACGCTGGTGCTTGAGATGTGTGCCGCGCCAGAGGACAAGGGAACAGCTCCTGATTGGTCCACTGCCCCGCGCAGTAGCGGTATCAACACGCCGTCTACCAAAATCGGTGAGTCGGTGCGGGGTGAGACGGAGGACGCCATTGGGGAAGATGATTCAGGGGAGGAAGAGGCTCCTGCGCGCACGAATGCAAAGGACGGACAGCCGGTCTCCAATAGCAACGCCAACCACCGGCTGAACAATGCCTTCACTGGCGGGTGGGTCGCAGACGCGATGAAGCAGAACAGTCTGCTCAACAGGTGGTTCGAGGAGGAGATACACGAGATGGAGACGTCTGTCGGCTATGATATCCCGGGGCAGGGCCAAATTGTCGAATATGACCCCGCGTTCCTCTCCAAGTTTGGGTGGTTCATCAACCTACGCGGCTCGGTTTTCAGCATCTCGTTCATTTACTGGCAGTTCCTGGGGCTTTTGTGCTTTGCTCTCTTGTATGCGTGGGCGGCGGGGCCAATGCCGGCCGTGATCGATGTCATGGGCATGCAAGGTGTGGCCTGCTCATCCGGTGGGCGCCTGCGTCTGCCCATTCTCAAACCGCAGACATTTGCCCTCACTCTGGTCGGAGGCCTCTTGGGATTTCTCTTGTCGCTTTTCAACAGCAATGGCCTCGACCGCTGGTGGAAGACAAGGGACTGCCTCGGCGTTGTTATCGGGCGCTCTGTGGATATCGCCCGCATGTTTGCGACATATGTGCAGGGTTGGGACGCCGAGTCCGAGAAGCGAGCGCAATGGTACCGAAAGCAGTTGATCCGATGGCTAAATCTGGCGCACATTCTCGTCTACCGGCAGGCCCAGAATCGAGACGACATTGAGGATCTGGTGGAGGAAATTGTTGGCGAGATTGAGGACGAGCACGACCAGAACGATGACCCATCGTTGACGCCTGCGGCGGATGGCAGTCTGGTCGCA
>CAJWAH010000092.1 GCA_913020095.1 uncultured Synechococcus sp. | reverse complement strand
CTCCACAGCCTCGAGCCCTGCAAAGGCCCGCAGACCGTTGTAGGCCACAAGGGCTTCAGTGGTAATCGCCGTGCGACCTCCCACCAACTCATCGTGCTCGGAGTTGTGATTGGAGCCATGAAAGGTGCCCCAACTGGTGATATCGATGTAGTCACCTGAACTCGGCGGAGCCACCATGCTGTGGTCATGGCCGCTGTGATCCATCCCGGAGTGATCCTCAGGGCTGTGGTCCATCACCGGCTCCTCCATCACGGGAGCATCAACCTCAACAATTGGAGCCGGCTCAGGTTCATCAACAACCGGTTGTGGTTCGAGCTGGGGGGCAACCTCCGGTGATGTTGAATCACCAGCCATTAACAGCTCTTGATTCAAGGAGCCAGTAACACCCAGATCAACGCCTTGCTGGCCATTAAATCCAACCGTGACGGAACCACCTGCTGGAATCGCAGCTCCCCAATCTGCCCCACTGAGGGTGTAACGAATCAGGCCATTATCCAGGGGCTCAGCCTGCAACGTGGCACCCCACGGAGCTGAGTTCAATTGATGCGGACTCTCAAAGCTGTAGCTCCAACCACTGAGGGCAGATCCTGTGGTGTTAGTAATCGTGATTTCAGCTGTAAATCCACCCCACCAAATCTCTCCAGCCACAGCAACACTGAGGCCTGATGGTGTTGATAGCGCCATGGCTTAAACCTGAGATTCAGCAACAACAGCAACCTAAAAATGAGCCGTTGCTGAATGAACCCGTCAGCTGAAGGGTTTCACCTGAGGATTCACTGAGTGTTGCCTGAGATCACCTGGGCTGCGGCAAGCGCGGACAGGCCTCCACCAATTCACGGGTGATGGCCGCCGCTGGTGCCTTCAACATCACATCACCAGGCCCCTCTTCCACGATGCGGCCCTGATCGAGCACCACAACGCGGTGACAAAAACCGCTGGCCACCCCAAGGTCATGGGTGACAAACAAAATCGCCACACCGAGCTGTTGCTGCAGTTGGCGCAGCAGTTGCAGTACTTCGGCCTGCACCTCGGCATCGAGCATGCTCACCGATTCATCACAAAGCAGCACTGCCGGTTGCAGCACCAACGCCCGAGCAATCGCGACCCGCTGCTGCTGACCCCCGGAGAGCTGCCGGGGCAGGCGTTGTGCCAACGACGCATCGAGCCCTACCGACGCCAACACCGTGCGGGCCTGCTCACGGGCTTGGCTCTGTGATGCCAAGCCATGGATCAACAACGGATCGGCCACCGCATCGATCACGGTCATGGCTGGATTAAGGCAAGCCAGCGGGTCCTGAAACACCATCTGCAACCGCTGGCGGGCCTGGCGTAAGTCCTGCCCCTGCAAGCGCCGCAAATCCCGGCCCTGCAGCATCACCTCACCACCGCGAACAGGGTTAAGCCCCATCAAGGCGCGGCAGAGGGTGCTCTTGCCGCAGCCCGAGGGGCCAACGATGCCCAGGGTTTCCCCGGCATGGAGGCGCAGGCTGATCCCATCAACCGAGCGCAACCACTGCGGCTGCCAGGGCCAACCACCAAGGCGATGCCAACAGCGCAGTTGATGCAACTCAAGAACCACCGGTGTGGCAGGGGCCTGAGGGGTCGCCCCTCCCTCCCGTTGCCGGGCCGCCGCCACCAAGCGTTGGGTGAGCGGTTGCTGCGGCTGAAGCAATACCTCTGAGGCCGATGCCTCCTCCAGCAAGCGTCCGTCTTGCATCACCGCCATGCGCTGACACCAGCGGCCCGCCATGGCCAAATCGTGGGTGATCAGCAACAGCGCACTGCCCGCCTCTTGGCACAACGCCGTGAGCTCAGCCATCACCTGGCCGGCCACCGCCACATCGAGGCTGGTGGTGGGCTCATCGGCGATCACCAGTGGCGGTTGCAAGGCCATGGCCAAGGCGATCGCCACCCGCTGGCGCATGCCACCACTGAATTGATGCGGATAACTGTTCATCCGCTCTGGGCCAATGCCCACGCGCTGCAGCAATTCCTCGGCCCGCGCCGCTTGGGCCCCATGGGCCGAGAGGGTGTCGCGCAGGTGATCTCCAATGGTGATCAACGGATTGAGGCGGGTCATCGGGTCTTGAAAGACCAGACCAACTGCCTCACCCCGCAGACGGTTCAACGCCCCGCGCCTCAGGCGCCGGGGATCACTGCCCATCAATTCCAGGCGCCCCTGACTGCGGCTACCTTCCGGCAGCAAGCCCAAAACGGCTTTAGCGACAGTGCTTTTGCCACAACCGGAGGGCCCCACCAAAGCCAAACGCTCACCGCGCTGGAGGCTCAAGGTCAGCCCATCCAGGGTGTGATCAGCGGAGCCTGGGTAGGCCACCACCAGATCCTCTAGCTGCAGCACAGGGGCTGACTCCATGGCGAGCTGCTGACCACGGTTGGGATTCTGCTCGCCGCTGAATACCATGACTTCAGTCTGACGGGGCCATGCTGGACGCCGCCGACCGGTTTGCCACCTCTGCAGCTTCAACGCTGCCTGGTCGAGCCGAGTGCGATGCGCCCCAACTCAGGCAAGAGATCGCTGGCCCTGATGACTACGCCATCGATCTGCCCGCATGGCTGAGGCAGTGCATCGAGCATGTGCCCCCTGGTCAGGGCGAAACCTGCCCCACCGACCCCGAGGGTCTGCTGGCGTCAGCCTTTGATTTCGCCTATCAACTCCACCGCCAGCAGGTGCGAGCCACCGGGGAGCCCTACATCATCCATCCGGTGGCCGTGGCGGATTTGCTGCGCGACATCGGCGCCAGCGCTGCGGTGATCGCGGCTGGGTTCCTCCACGACGTGGTGGAAGACACCGATGTGAGCTTGGAAGAAATCGAGGGGCACTTCGGAGCTGAAGTGCGGCAACTGGTGGAGGGTGTCACCAAGCTGGGCGGCATCCATTTCACCAACCGAACCGAGGCCCAGGCTGAAAACCTGCGCAAGATGTTTTTGGCCATGGCCAGCGACATCCGCGTGGTGTTGGTGAAGCTGGCCGACCGGCTCCACAACATGCGCACCCTGGGGGCGCTGCGCCCAGAGAAACAACAGCGCATCGCCACCGAAACCCGCGACATCTACGCGCCCCTGGCCAACCGGCTTGGCATTGGCCGCTTCAAGTGGGAGCTGGAGGATCTGGCCTTCAAGGTGCTGGAACCCGATGACTTCCGTTCCATCTCCCAACAGGTGGCCAGCAAACGCAGCGACCGGGAAGAACGCTTGGGCGTCACCGTTCAGCTGCTGCGCGACCGGCTGGAGAACTCAGGCGTGCGTGAGTGCGAAGTGGTGGGGCGGCCCAAACACCTCTATGGCATCTGGAGCAAGATGCAGCGCCAGGAGAAGGAGTTCCACGAAATCTTTGATGTGGCGGCGGTGCGGATCGTGGCCCCATCGGTGGAGACCTGCTACCGCGCCTTAGCCGTGGTGCACGACACCTTCCGGCCCATCCCAGGTCGCTTCAAGGACTACATCGGCCTGCCCAAACCCAACGGCTATCAATCGCTGCACACCGCGGTGATTGGTCGGCATCGGCCGATTGAAGTGCAGATCCGCACCGGCGAGATGCATGAAGTGGCCGAGTACGGCATTGCCGCCCACTGGAAATACAAAGAGGGCGGATCTCCAGCTGACGGAGATGAGATGGCCCGCTTCAACTGGCTCAGGCAGCTGGTTGATTGGCAAAAAGAAGAGGGGGGACAAGACCACAACGACTATTTGCGCTCGATCAAAGAAGACCTCTTTGACGACGAGGTGTTTGTGTTCACCCCCAATGGCGATGTGATCGGACTGCGCAAAGGGTCCACCGCCGTGGACTTTGCCTACCGCATTCACAGCGAGGTGGGGAACCACTGCCAGGGCGTACGCATCAACGATCGGCTCTGCCCGCTCGCCACCCCCCTGCAGAACGGCGACTTCGTTCAGATCGTGACAGCCAAAACCGCTCACCCCAGCCTGGACTGGCTGAATTTCGTCGCCACACCAACGGCGCGCGAGCGCATCCGCCAGTGGTACAAGCGCAGTCACCGCGACGACAACATCACACGCGGCCGCGAAATGCTGGAGCGGGAGCTCGGCCGTGATGGCTTCGATGCCCTGCTCAGCAGCGACCCAATCCTGCGCGTCGCCCGCCGCTGCAACCTCACCGGTGTTGATGACCTGCTGGCCTCCCTCGGATTTGGCGGCGTCACGGTGCATCAGGTCACCAATCGACTGCGCGAAGAGATGCGGCTGGAGGAGGAATCCAGCAACGAGGCCCCCAGCAATGAAGAGCTCGCTCGCAATCTCAGCGACCAAGCCAACACCAGCACCACCGATCCCAGCGGCAGCCCGATTCTTGGCGTTGAAGGACTGGAATACCGGTTGGGGGGCTGTTGCAGTCCCTTGCCGGGCGAGCCGATTGTTGGCGCCGTTGCCCTTGGCAATCACGGCATCACCATTCACCGCCAGGACTGCGCCAACGTGGCGCAAACCCCGGTGGAACGGCGCTTGCCGGTGCGCTGGAATCCGGTGGTGAGCGAACACCGCAGGCGTTATCCCGTGCTGCTTCGCATCGAGGTGCTCGATCGCGTCGGCATCCTCAAAGACATCCTCACCCGGCTCTCCGACAGCAGCATCAACGTCAGTGATGCGCGGGTTCGCACCGCCTATGGCAAACCAGCCCGCATCGATCTGAGGATCGAATTGAGCAGCGCTGATCAGCTGCAAGCCACCATGAACCAAATCCGCTCGATGGCGGATGTGCTGGACCTGGCCCGCTGCGGCAGCGCCTGAGCAGGACTCCGAGCAAACTGGAGCCACATTGCGGAACCGCCGATGAGCAGGCCAGTCTTCACGCCTCGCGACCGCTGGCTGGCTGTAGTTGGTCTAACGGCCAATCTGCTCGGATTGATTGCAGCCTCTGTGGTCATTGGCTTGCCTGACCCTTGGCACACCGCCAATTTGGTGCTGGCCATTTCCGCCTGGATCCCCACCGCGGTTGTCGGGATCATCGCCTGCATCGCTCTCATTGGCCGGCGGGGTTGGGGCATGGTGCTGGCCTTGGTGGCGCTGAGTCTTCAGCTCTTGGTGCTAGCGCCCTACGGCATCGTTCGCCTCAGCCTGCTGGCCTCTGAGCGATCCCAGGGTCTTGTGGCCGTCATCTCCCTGGTGGTGGCCGATGTGCTGCTGATCGTCTACTGGTCGCGAGCCCTGAGGCGGCAACGTCCATGAGCCTGGCGGCGCGCGACGACACCATCGCAGCGATCGCCACGGCAGTCGCCGCCGGTGCCGGCAGCGTGGCCATCGTGCGGGTCAGCGGCCCCCAAGCCGAAGCCATTGGCCGCCAACTGTTTCAACCGGCTGGCCAGCAGAGCTGGGAGAGCCATCGGGTGCTCTACGGCCACGTCAACGATCCAGCCAATGGCGATGTGGTGGATGAGGTGCTGCTGCTGTTGATGCGCGCGCCGCGCAGCTTCACCCGCGAAACGGTGGTGGAGTTCCACGGCCATGGCGGACTCGTGGCGGTGCAACGGCTGTTGGAGTTGGTCTTGGCGGCAGGTGCCCGCCGCGCCCTGCCCGGGGAATTCAGCCAGCGGGCCTTTCTCAATGGACGCCTTGATCTCACCCGCGCTGAGGCCATCAGCGAATTGGTGAGTGCCAGGAGCCGCCGGGCCGCTGAGCTGGCGATGGCCGGGCTCGATGGCGGATTGCAGCAGCGCATCGATGCACTGCGCCATCAATTGCTCGATCAGCTCTGCGAGCTCGAAGCACGCGTGGACTTCGAAGAAGACCTCCCAAGTCTCGATGGAGCAGCGGTCTGCAACGCCTTCCAGGAGGTGCAGCAGGCGTTGGATCAGTTGGTGCGCGATGGCCAGCAAGCCCAGGTGCTGCGCGATGGCTTGCGGGTGGCGATTATCGGCCGGCCCAATGTGGGCAAAAGCAGCCTGCTCAATGCCCTCAGCGGCCAAGAGCGCGCCATCGTCACCGATCTGCCGGGCACCACGCGCGACCTGTTGGACTACGACCTGGTGCTCCAAGGGGTGCCGATCACCTTG
>CAJWAH010000091.1 GCA_913020095.1 uncultured Synechococcus sp. | reverse complement strand
CCCGCCGTGCCAGGCGCTCCCTGGCCGGAGCCGCGATCTCATCAATGCCGGGGGTATCCACCAGTTGCAGCTGGCCGTCATCACCCCATTGGCGGTGCCAATCCACGGTTTGCTGGCGTCGGGTGCTGCCATGGGCCACATCGGTGGCAAGGGCTTCATCGCCAATCAAGGCGTTGATCAAGCTGCTTTTGCCCACCCCAACGCGGCCGAACACGGCCAGACGCAGCTGCCGTTGTTGCAAGCGCTGCAGCTGCCGGTCGAGGCCTTGAAGCTCGGGTCCCAGCACCGATTGCTCGCGGCGGCTGAGCTGCAGTCCGTCTCGCCACTGGATCAGGGCGCGGGTAATGGTGGTGCTGCGCTGCTTGTCCATCAGGCTTGCGGCTCCACCCGGGGACGGGTCCAGCCCGCCAGAACAGCAAGCACCACTTCAGCGCCAATCAGGCCAACAAAGGCACCAAATTCATCGACCACAACACGCACCGAATCGCGGCTGCGGCGAAAACTGGTGAGCAGCCGATCAGCGCGGATCATCTCAGGCACGAATTCCACCGGCTCCGAGACGCTGGCGGCGGTGGCGTGTCCGCGGCCTTGCACCAGCGCTGTGAGCAACTGATCGCGGCTGGCCACCCCCAGCACCTCATCAACTTCCTCTCCGAGCACCACCCACCAGGGGGAGTCGTCGCTGAGCAAGAGATCACGCAGCTCGTCGAGTTGCGTTGAACCATTGAGTGTTGGGGCCGAGACCCGCGGCAGCATCAAATCCCTGGCGGTTAAGTCATTGAGTTGAAACACCTTGGCGATCATTGCGGCCTCATCGGCCTCGATGCGCCCCTTTTGGGATCCCAGCCTGGCGAGCAAACGGATCTCGCCTTCATCGGTGGTGAGCTCGTTTTCCTCACTCAGCGCTGGCATCAACCGCTCGAGCAGCAGCACCAGTGGCGTGCCCAGCTTCAGAAGCAGCGCCAGGGCGGGTGCTGCGAGCAAGGCGGTGCTGGCGGCGGTGCGGGTGCCAAAGGCCTTCGGCACGATTTCCCCCAGCACGATCACCAGCACGGTGAAGCTGAACGAGAACACCGTCAGGGCGGTTCCCTGCAGGCCGTGGTGGTTGAAGACCACAGCAGCTAGGGCGCCCAACATCAGGCTGCCGAAGATGTTGAAGAGGTTGTTGGTGATCACCAACATCACCAAAACCCTGGCCAGGCGGCCCTTGAGGTTTTGCAGCAGCTGAGCCCCTTTGACCCCGCGGCCCACCATCTCGTGCACCCGCAGGGGGCTCACCGTGAGCAGGGCCGCTTCAACGCCAGAACACAGGGCTGAACCCGCCAGCAGGATGACCACCAGGCCCGCTAAAAGGAGGAAATCGCTCACTGCACCCGGCGGCGGGCCAACCTGACACACTCATTTAACCGCCTGCACCAAGGCCCGACAGACCCCGTGCCGATCAATTACGCCCACCGGCGCCAGCAATTCCTTGATGCACTCGAGGGGCAGGCCGCTGTGATTCCTGCGGCGGCGCTGATGCAACATCACGCCGATGTGGAGTTCCCCTTCCGTCAGGACAGTGATTTTTGGTACCTGACCGGGTTCGATGAGCCGGGGGCTGTGGCCCTGTTCCTTCCCCATCGGCCAGGCAACTCCTTTGTGCTGTTTGTGCCCGCCAAAGACCCCACGGCTGAGGTTTGGCATGGCTTCCGCTGGGGTACCGAAGGGGCGGTGGCTGAATTTGGGGCCGATGTGGCCCATCCGTTGGAGCAGCTCGAGGCGCTGCTTCCCGATTACCTCCAAGGGGCCGAGGGGATTTGTTTTCGGGTGGGCCGTCACCCCGATCTCGAAAAGCTGGTGCTGCGCTGCTGGGGCAACCAGCTCGATCGCGCCTCACGCACGGGTGAAGCGATGCGGCAGCTCACGGCCCCATGCCCAATCCTGCATGCGATGCGCCTGCGCAAAGACGCGGCGGAATTGGACCGACTGCGCCAGGCCTGCCGGATCAGTTCGGAAGCCCACGAACGCGTCCGCGCCTTGGTGCAGCCAGGACAAAACGAGGCGGAGGTGCGCGCCAACTTGGAGCAGCACTTCCTCGCCAGTGGCAGCCGCGGTTTTGCCTACCCCTCGATCGTCGCGGGTGGGGATAACGCCTGCATCCTTCACTACACCGCCAACAACGCCCCGCTGAACGATGGCGACCTGCTGCTGATCGACGCGGGTTGTTCAGTGAGCGACTACTACAACGGCGACATCACCCGCACCTTCCCGATCAATGGTCGCTTCAGCCCTGAGCAGCGCGACCTCTACAGCTTGGTCTTGGCAGCCCAAGAGGCGGCCATCGCCAAGGTGTCGCCGGGATCAACAGCAGAGGCGGTGCATGACACCGCCGTGCGCGTGCTGGTGGAAGGCCTGTTGGAGCTGGGGCTGCTGCGCGGCAGCGTTGATGCGGGGATCGAGCAAGACGCCTACCGCCACCTCTACATGCACCGCACCGGTCACTGGCTGGGCCTGGATGTGCACGATGTGGGCGCCTACCGGCTGGGGGACCACCCGGTGAGCCTGGAAACCGGCATGGTGTTGACGGTGGAACCAGGCCTCTACATCAGCGATCGCTTGCCGGTGCCGGAGGGGCAGCCCGCCATTGAGGAGCGCTGGAAAGGCATCGGGATTCGCATCGAAGACGATGTGGCTGTGGTCAATGGCGGCGCTGAGGTGCTGACCGCCACTGCCCTCAAGAGTGTGGAAGCGATGGAGCGCTGACTTCAGACCAGCTCCAGCACGAACCAGAACAGAAACACCACCAGCAACATCAGCCCTTCGCTGCCCAGCACGCGGCTGTGGGGGCGCAGCAGAAACAAGGTGAGCGTGAGCAGCACCATTTCGTATTGCTCCAACCCCAAGATCACCTTGGTGCCCGTGGCTTCACCGATCAGCAGCACCGCAGGAACTGTGAGGCTGATGGTGGAGAGCACCGAGCCGTAGAGGGTGTTGAGGGCCCGCTGCAATTTGCCTTTCAGCGTGGCTTGGATCGCATTGAAGGCCTCCGGCAGCAGGATCAGCATCGCCACGAGGATGCCGGCTAGGGAGCTGGGCAGGTTCAACTCATTGACCCCGCGCTCAATCAGCTGACCCATGGATTCAGCGATCACCACAACGATCGCCAGGGTTCCCATCAGCAGGGCTGCGGCCTGCCAGGGCCCCCCTTCCAGCTCGGCGTGATGGCGACTGCTGGGATCACCACCTTCTTCGGCAAACATCTCCATGAAGAAGCCGCGGTAGGCGCCGGTTTGGTTGAACAGGAACAGCCCGTAGACCACCACGGAGGTGATGGTCAGCACGATGTTTAGCGGCAAGCTGAAATTGCCTTCAGGCGAGTCGTTGCTGAAGTTGGGAATGATCAGCACCAGCACGCTCATCGTGCCGATGAGGTTGTAGTAAACCATCGCTCCGGCCATGTTCGTGGCCGCCAGGTCTTCGACCCGCATGGGTTGATCACGGTTCTGTTTCTGCATGCGGGAGGTGAGGCCCATGCACAACCCCGTGATGCCGGTGAGGGCCACCATCAAGACCGAAAACATCGAATCCCGCGCCAGGGTTGGATTCGATTCCCCCGTGAGCATCGTGCTGCCAATCAAGGCCAGCTCGATCACGATCACCGAGCCGGTGAGCACCAGCGTCCCGAAGGGCTCACCCAACTCTTCCGCCAATAGTTCCGCCTGGCGGGCCACCTGCAGTGAGAGCACCACCACGACGCTGCCCAGCAGGATCAGGCCCAACACGATGGTGCTGGCGTTGCCCGCCAGGAGCCACTCCAAGACCCCGGTGAAGCTCAGCAGCGCCAACACACCCGCTCCCAGCGAGAGCGTCGCGAGCTCAGGCAGCAGTACGCGCAGGCGACGCAATGGGGGAAGGACAGCTGTCCTTCACACAGTGACCTCAGCTTTGGGGAATTGTCAGCTGATCAATGAAAAAAAGCAGCTCTGGGGTGCTGCCCAGGATGTGATCGGCACCGGCCTGCAGTAGTTGCTGCTCATAGGCCTGCCGCGCTTGGGTTTGGCCATGCAGGTGCGGAGGCGCTACCGCCAGGCTCAGCCAGGGCTGCTCAGGCCGTTGCTGCCGGGCATGGATCACGGTTTGCACATCAGCAACCGTGTCGCCGAGATAGAGCACGGGGGTTTCGGGGGTTGGGCGTAATTGGTCGCTGAGGCGGATCAACCCGGTGGGATCGGGTTTGTCGGGTGCATCCCCCATGGCAATCAGCGGTGGCTGCTGCAGTTGCAGTCGTTGCTGCAGCACGTAGCGGGCCGATGGCGGCTCAGCGCCGCTGACAAATCCCCAGCGGCAGCCCTTGGCACTCAGCTGCTCAAAAAAGTGGGGTTCCACCAGCAGGGGCTCGCTGCCAATGAACCCTTGCCACTGGCACGGCTCCCCATCGGGATCGCCGCCGAAATAAAAATCGCTGAACACCGCCACCAAGGCCTCTCGCTGCGGCAACGCCACGCCTTGGCGGCGCAACAGCTCCAAGCTGGCGTCCCAATCGTTGTTCCAGCGCCCCTCGCCTTTGAGGGCATCCACACAGGCGGCATCGGGCCGCCAATTGCTGTAGTGATGCACCGTTTCCACCAAGGCCCGGCGGTAGCTGCCAGAGACATCGCGGATCACCCCGTCGATGTCGAACAGCACCACAGCAGCTGGGGCGATGGGTGGTGATGCGGGGGCTGGTAGGTTAGTCGTTTGCCTGCCCCGCCAGGTCTTTCGCTGTACCTCCCTTGAGCACCGAAACGAGCCCCGTGACTGAAACCGAGACCGCAGCTGCGCCAAGCGAGGAGGCAAGCCAAGGCACGGCTTCCACCGCTGCCGGCAGCATGAAGACTGCCACGGAGCATCTGGCCCGCTCCACGGTGGATGCTGATGGCGTCCCCAGTGGTTACACCCCGAAAGCTGACGAAGGCCGCTTTCTGCTGAAGATTCTTTGGCTGCCTGAGAACGTTGCTCTGGCCGTTGACCAAATCGTTGGTGGTGGCCCCAGCCCGTTAACCGCTTATTTCTTCTGGCCCCGTGAAGACGCCTGGGAAACTCTCAAAAGCGTGCTGGAGAGCAAGAGCTGGATCACCGAAAACGAGCGCGTTGAGGTTCTCAACAAAGCCACTGAGGTGATCAACTACTGGCAGGAGGAAGGCAAAGGCAAGAGCCTTGATGAGGCCAAGCTCAAGTTCCCCGAAGTCACCTTCTGCGGTACTGCCTGATTGGTTGTCCAGTTGTTGTGTTGAATCCAGCCGGGGCTTGAAGCCCCGGTTTTTTTGTGCCTATTTTCCCCAAAAAAAGCACAAAAAAAGACGGCCCGAAGGCCGTCTTGATGGTTGATGAACTGGAACGTGGTGTCGTTCAGTTCGCCTTGGTGGCTTGCAGGCGAGCGCGCGCTTTTTGAAAGGCTTGCTGGGCTTTGATCTTGTCAGGACTGTTGGGCTGACCATCAAATTTGCTCCAAGCCTGCTCAGCTTCGCTGAGTTGCTTTTGGGCTTCTTCAGCGTTGATGCCGCTAGCGGGCTCGGCGGCATTGACGAGCACGCTGACTTCGTCGTCGTCGACTTCAGCAAAGCCACCCATCAGGGCGATGGCGGTCCATTGGTTGCCATCACGCATCCGCAGCACACCCACATCGAGGGCGGTGAGCAAGGAGACGTGACCAGGAAGCACACCGAGCTGACCGGTGGTGCTGGGCAGGATGACTTCGTCAGCCTGACCGTCGAAGACGTTCTGATCGGGGCAAAGCACCCGCAGAGTTAGGGCCATGGATTGAAAACCTCAGAAACGGGGAAGGAGGGGATCAACCCTTGGCTTCAGAGCGGATCTTCTCGGCTTTGGCCTTGACCTGATCGATGTTGCCCACCAGGTAGAAGGCCGCTTCAGGCAGATCATCCAGCTCACCAGAGAGGATCATTTGGAAGCCCTTGATGGTCTCATCGAGCTTCACGTATTGGCCAGGCATGCCGGTGAAGATCTCAGCCACGAAGAAGGGCTGGGACAGGAACTTCTCAACCTTGCGGGCACGGTCCACGGTGCGACGGTCGTCTTCCGACA
>CAJWAH010000090.1 GCA_913020095.1 uncultured Synechococcus sp. | reverse complement strand
TCCCGGGGGAGGGCAGCGAGATCAGCAACATCAAGCCAGTTGCCCCCACACTGTGAGGTAGCGGTCCTCCCGCTCCATCACCTTGAGTTGCGGCAATTGGGCCTGCTGCAACTGCTGTTGCACCTCCTCCGCATTGAAAGCCGCCCGCAGGGAGGCTTCATAGTCGCGTTTGAGCACAGGCGGTGCCGTGGCCGCATGGCGCTCCACCAACTGCTGAAGCTCCTCTTCGCTATGGGGACGCCGCAGGTCGTGAATCACCACAACGCAACCTGGAGCGGCAACCTGCTTGATGCAGTCCCACAGCACAGCGGGCTCGTGCAAGTGGTGCAGCAGGCTGTTGCTCACCACAGCGCTAAACCCACCAGGGAGTGTGGGGTCAGGCAAACAGGCCTGTTGCCAATGCAGGCGCCTGGCTTGATCACTCCCTAAACACTTCGCATGTTCCTGGGCTAACGCCAGCATCTTGGGCGCGCCATCAACACCCACCACCTCGATCTGCTGCCAGCGCTGCACCAACAACAACGCGATGTTGCCTGGCCCGCAGCCCAGATCGATCACCCGATCCCCCAGGCCAGCTGGAAAGCGCTGCGCAATCCACTCCACCAAGGCTTGATCGCTCTGGGAAAAATCCGCAGCGGCATAGGCCTCCACCTGGTCGGTGGCATTCATCAATTCCGGTTCAATTTGGCGGTTCAGCATCGTCAGTTCACGTACAGCGTTCGGGCTTGATCGAGAACAGCCAAAAGATCGTGATCGGCCAGCCTCAACGCCTCTGGCCACAGGCCGGTGAGCCATTGGCGAAAGCGTTCGGCATCGCGGCCATCCCCCCGTTGCCACGGCTCAAAAAAGGCTTCTTGGGATGCCAGCACCCGAAATTTGAGAAATTCCAGCAGCCTGGCTCGCAGCCGCAGTTGCTCAGCGGGATCCAACATCAGGCCGGCTTGGTGGCAATGACCGCGAAAAAGGGATCGCCTTTGCCACCAATCCAGCCCATCACCCCACTGGCCTGGGTGTCTTCAGCGATCAGTTCTGGTTGCGGCCAGCCCTGAGCCATCAACACCTCAGCCACGTAGCTGAGGTGGTCCCGATCGGAGCCATCAGCCCAAATCTGGGGCGCCTTGGTGAAAAACATGCGATTGCTAAACGCCACGATCAGCTGGGAATCAGGGCGCAGCACACGCCACAACTCTCGGGCCACCGCCTCGGGCTGTTGCAGGTATTGCCAACCCGCCACGATCAAGCAGGCATCCACACTGGAATCCTCCAACGGCAACTGTTGATCGCGGTTGAGGTTTTGGCGCCAGCGCTGGTCCAGCCGGGGGTTGGCTTCCAATTCAGCGCTGTTCAATCCATGGCCGATGACCTTTTGGTAATTGATCTCTTCGGGCAGATGGCTCACCCAACTGCTCATCAAGTCGAGCACCACGGCACAGGGGGGAATCCTCTGGCGGTAGAGCTGCGTTAAGCGGCGGCGAAACGCCTCATCGAGGTGCTGAACAAAGCGGGGCTCGGCATAAAACAGATCGTCGTTGCTTTCGTCCCATTTGCGGCGTTGGTCCTCAGTCAGTACGGCCATCGCCAGCGATCAACTCGAAGTCATCAAAACAAAATCCTGGCGACACCGTGCAATGCACCAGGCTCCAGTCGCCGAGGCTGCGGGCGCTTTGCCATTGATCCGCCTTGATCAATTGCCAGGTGGGCTGCGGGAATGGTCCGAGCTCGAGGGTTTCCACGGGGCCTCCGGGCTGCTGACGCAGTAACTCCACGGGGGCGCCGGCGCTGTAGTGCCAAATCTCATCGGCTCCCAAGACCCGATGCCAGGCGCTCACCACACCAGCTGGCAGTAAAAAATCGATCACCGTGCAGGCCTGCCGCTGCTGTCCGTCACTGCGTTGAACCACCACGTCAGAGCGATGGCACTCGCGGTAGAAACCACCCTCGGGGTGGGGCTGCAGCTGTAGATCGCGGATCAGCTGCTCGCTAGGACTGAGTTGAGACACAAAAAAAGCCCCGTCTGCACGGAGCCTCTGGGGGTGTGTGAGGAGTAGCTGGTGGGCTACATCTCCAATGTCGTCTCAAAAGTCTTGAACTGGACTTGCTGCGGGACGCTTGGCACAGTGGCCTAAGCCCCGTACCGCTGTGATGCTGCCCAACCGCGAACGACTTCAGCAATTGTTCGACAAACCGTATGGCCAGCCCGCTCCAACGGAAGCCCAGTGGCGCGAGTTCTACGCCGAGGGGGTGCATTTCATTGACCCCACCCAAGAGAAGGAGGGTCTTAAGGCATACCTCGATGCCCAAGAAGGGTTGGTGAAACGCTGCGACGACGTGATGCTCAAACCCGCTGCGCTGGCCATTGAGGGGGATGTGGCCTTTGTGGAGTGGACCTTGGGCCTGAAAATCCGCGGCATCGAATTTGTCTATCCCGGGGTGAGTCGCCTCCATTTCGATGGGCAAGGGTTGATCGATGATCACCGCGACTACTTCGATTTCGTGGGTCCCACCTTTGGTCCGGTGCCCCTTCTTGGCCCCTTCGTGCGCTGGATCTATAAGCGCTTTGTCTCATGAGTCAGCTGGCGGTGGTGGGGCACACCGAGTGGGTGGAATTCCTGCGGGTGCCGCACCTGCCAAAGCCGGGGCAAATCCTGCATGCCGAAGGGCTGTTGGCTCAGCCCGCTGGTGGCGGAGCGGTGGCGGCCGTGCAGCTGGCTCGCTTGGTGGGCAGTGCCCACTTCATCACCGCCCTGGGCCGGGATTCCCTCGGTGAGCAAGCCCTTGAGCAGCTCCGATCGCTTGGGCTCAAGGTGTCAGTGGTGTGGCGTGATCAGCCCACCCGCCGGGCCATCACCTATATCGATGCCGATGGTGAACGCAGCATCACCGTGGTGGGGCAGCGCTTGAGCCCTCACGCGAGCGATCCATTGCCATGGGATGAGCTCGCCCACTGCGATGGGGTGTATGTCACAGCCACTGATGCAGCCGGCCTGCGGCTGGCGCGCCAAGCAGCGGTGCTGACCGCCACCCCGCGCACAGGGTTACCGGTCTTGGAGGAGTCGGGCGTTCAGCTCGATGCCTTGATCGGCAGTGGGCGCGATCCGAGCGAGCAGGTGCCAGAGGGATCCCTGAGCCATGCCCCCACGCTGCGGATTGCCACCGAAGGGGAGCAGGGGGGCTGGAGTGAACCTGGGGGGCGCTTTGCCGCCGTAGATCGGGGGAAGCCCCAAGGCGACACCTACGGAGCCGGTGATTGTTTTGCCGCTGGTGTCACCGCGGGTTTGGCCATGGGCATGGGCTCGCAGCAGGCCATCGCCCTCGGATGCCGCTGCGGTTCCCACTGCATCGATGGGGTTGGCGCTTACGCAGCGATGATGGTGGGAATCTGAGGCATTCATGGCTGGGATCCGCGATCGTGACTTTCTGACGGCTTGCGCTCGCTTGGCCAGCTGCCTCAACCTCAGCGCTGCTGCCGCGCGTCAGCGGGTGGACGTGCAGGCACGCAAAGAGGGGTTGCGCGATACCAAAGAGAAACTCGCGTTGGTGGAGCGCCTGCTGGAGGAAGCCAAGCAGGACCAACAACAGCAGGAAGCCCGCTTGGATGATCAATTGGAGGCCCTGGAATCCGAGGCCTATTTCCTCACCGAGGATTGAGCATGGAAAGCGAGTTGCTGGCGCTGCTGCAAGACGCCAAGCCCAATCGCGACCGGCTTGATGCCCTGATCGAGGATCTAGAAGCTGCCGCCAGCATTGATCTCAGCGATGCTCAGCAACAGCAGCAACTCGAGGGGGTTTGGGAGTTGCGCTGGAGCAGCTCCAGTCAGCCCTATCTGCAGGTGCAGCCCTGGCTTGAAAATTTGCAGGTGTTGATGCCGAGCCAAGGGCGCGGCATGAACCTGTTGCGATTGCCGCCACCATTGGCCGCAGCAGGGGTGGCTGTGGAAGCGGAGTTAACCCTGGAACCTCCCAAACGGGTTCTGGTGCGGTTCCGGCGCGGCGGCCTGCTGGGACCACAACTGGCCGGCTGGCGGGCCAATCTGATGGCGAGCATCAAGCAAAGCTTTCCGGCTTGGCTGGATATCACCGCCCTCAGCGATGAGCTGCGCATTTGCCGCGGGCAGAACGGCACGTTATTTGCTCTGCGTAAGCGCCATGATCTCGAGGCCTCTGCCTTGCTGCCTTGAGTCGACGCGCCCTGCTTGAGCACAACAGCGGAGAGTGGCATGGACTGTTCATCCGCCTGGATCATGCCGGCGTTGAGCAAACGCGCTTCAACACAGTGCTGCGGGTGCAGGAAGAAGCCGACCAGGTGGTTGCTGCGCTCACCGATTGCAGCAGCGGACAAACCCGCACGATGCGCTTTGGCGAACTGCCCGCTGCGATGCAGGTGGACCCTGCAGGCCATTGGAGCCTGGGTCCGGATCCCTACACCCCCTGGAATTGGAACCATGAACTGTGTCTGACGGTGGGCCAGCAGCGCCGGCGTTTAATCGTGCGGGGCAACAGCGGTGGACTGCAGTCACTCGTATTGGTGCAAGAGGCCCGCGGAGGGATTCAGCTCGCAGATCCAGAGGCTCCATTGCGCTGCTCGATCGACAGCCAGGGCGATCGCCACTGCTGGAACTTGCGAGCGGATGTGCAATTGGTGCTGGATGGCCGCAACTGTTCACTGCGATGGCAACAAGCCAATGGAAGCTGGCTGGTGATTACGCGGCACTACGGCGCTGATGGAGCGCTATTGGCGTTGCCGTCCGCAGCGGCAGCTGGTGCAACACATCCGGCGCAATAGCGGCACTGAAGTTCGGATCACAGCTCAGTAGCAACACCTGAACGCCTCGCTCGCGGGCGCGCAGCAACATGGCGTTAAGGGCAGCCCAGCGGCTGGGGTCGACATTGGTGAAGGCATCGTCGAAGAGCACCGGTAGAACGCCGTCGTAGGCCGGTGCCAACACCTCAGCCATGGCCAAACGCACAGCAGCAGCCAACAGCTCCCGGGTTCCGCCGCTGAGATCCTCGAATCCCCAAGCAACGCCTGAATCCCGTTGCCAATCGAGATCCACGAAGCCTTGGCGCGGATCAAACCGCAGGCCAAGACGGGATGGGGCCTTGGTGAAACAACGCAGATAGGCCTCAAGGGATTCAGCCAAAGGAGCGCTATAGCTCTCCGAGAGCTGGGCCTGCTCCTGCTCAAAGGTTTGCAGCAGCAGATTCAGCATCCGAGCTTCATCCTGCAGGCTTTGGCGCTGCGAGGCGCAATCCTCCAGATCAGCCCGGGCCAGCTCCAGCAATTCCTCTAACCCCCGCTCCCCTTGGCTTTCCAGAAGAGCCCGGCTGGCGGCCCGCTGCTGCAGCCATTGATCACGTTGCTGTTGAACCGCAACGGCGCTCAAGCCATCAAGACGCTGCACACCCTGATGTTGCAGTTGCTCATCGAGCTGTTGCAGCTGCTGCTGCCCCTGCCGGAGCTCCTGCTGCAACAGGGCCACCTGCTGGCGAAAGCTCTCCAATCCACCATGGCTTTGCTGCAATTCGTCCAACACGGTTTGAGCCCGGGTTTGGTGTTGCAAGTCGCTCTGGCAGGAGGCTTGCCATTGCTCCAACTGCTGGCGCTGCTGAGTGAGCTCGGCTTCGGCTTGATTGCGCTGTTGCCGCAACGCTTTGCCCTGGGGCACTAGGGCATCCAGCTGCTCCCTTAGTTGGCCTAACTCGGCATCTTTTGGCGGTTCGGGCAAAGCAGCGATCTGTTGGCGCAGTTGATCGACAGCAACGGCTCCTTGCTGGGAGCGGAGTTGCCGCCATTCGGCGATCAACTCGCGGCGTTCGCGCTCGCAGGCTTGGGCAGCCTCCACATCGGGCAGGTTCCAACGCTGCAAAGCTGCGGAAAGCTGCTGTTCCAACTGGGCCTTGGTTTGGCGCAACTGCTGCAAGCGACCAGCTCCGCCAGGACGAATCTGCAAGACAAAATCACCGGAAGCCGAGCGCAATTCAGCGTCTTGATCGAGATCGAGCGAATCCCCCGCCGCGAGTGGTTGGTCGTTGAGCAACAGGGGCTGATCGCTCACCGTGAGCTCCAGACCAGTGCT
>CAJWAH010000089.1 GCA_913020095.1 uncultured Synechococcus sp. | reverse complement strand
GCGACCCGCGCGGCCGCGGCGCTGATCGGCTTGGGCCACGGCAGCTTTTTCGGTCAACAACCGCGCCAAACCGGTGCTGGGGTCAAACCGCGACACCCGGCTCCAGCCCGCATCAATCACCACCTCAATGCCATCGATGGTGAGGCTGCTTTCCGCCAGGGCCGTGGCCAGCACCACCTTGCGGCGACCTGGCGCCGCGGCGGCCACCGCCGCGTCCTGGGCGCGCGCATCGAGATCACCAAACAGGGGCGTGAGCTCCACGTCAGCCGGCAGGGCGTCCTGCAGCTGTTCCATCAGACGACGGATCTCCGCCTGACCAGGCAGAAACACCAAAACGCTGCCCTGCTGCATCGCCAAGGCCTCCCGGATCGCCGGGCGCACCTGATCCGCAATCGCTCGCGGACTGGGTTGATCCGGAGCTGGCCGCTCGGCATAGATGGTTTCCACCGGGAAAGCCCGACCCTCACTGCTGAGCACCGGGGCGTTATCGAGCAACCGCGCCAACGGCTCGGCATCCAGGGTGGCTGACATCGCCACAACCGCGAGATCTGGCACCAGCAGCTGGCGGGCCTGCCAGGTGAGCGCCAAGGCCAGATCACTGCCAATGCCCCGCTCATGCACTTCATCGAACAGAACCGCACTGACACCGCTCAGGGCTGGGTCCTCCTGCAACAGGCGCAAAAAGAGCCCATCGGTCACCAACTCCACGCGGGTGTTGGGACCAACGCAGCTATCGAGCCGCACGCGATAGCCCACCGTTTCACCAACGGCTTCCCCCAGGCTGCGGGCCATCTGGCGCGCGGCCAACTTGGCGGCCAAACGCCGCGGTTCCAGCACCAGCACCCGGCCTTGGCTCCAAGGTTCAGCCGCGGCCAAGGCCAACGGCACCCGCGTGGTTTTGCCCGCTCCAGGCGGGGCCTGCAGCACCAGCCGGCCATGGACGCGCAACGTCTCCAGCAGCTGCGGCAACAACGGCTCAATCGGCAGCGAAGCAGAAGAAGCCATGGCTCAACCGAGCAGCAACTTGCTGCCCGCAAACCCGGTGACTAGGGCCAGCAAACGGCGAATGGTGGGAACGGCCCAGCGATGACTACCCACGTAGGCACCGGCACCACCAGCTAGCAGCACGATCAGCAACCACGCCCATGGCACAGCCGGCAGCGGTTGGCCTGAGCGCCAAAAACCCAAGAGCCCTGCGATCGAGTTCATCAAGATGAACACCGCCGATGCCGCCGCGGCTTGGCGGGTGCCGCACCAGCGCCGCAACACCATCCAAGGGCTGAGAAACACACCACCTCCAGTGCCGGTCAGGCCAGCCATGAACCCCAAACCACCACCAGTAGCCAACAGGCTGAAGCGATCGGGAGGAGCGAGCTGCTCGGGATCCTGCGGACGCAGCAGAAAACGAACGGCGGCCGACAGCAGCACCACGCCCAACAGCACCCGCAAACCTCGGGTTGGCACATCCAGCCATCCCCCCAAAAAAGCCGCTGGCACCGCCAGGGGCAGCAGCGGCCAAAACTGTCGCCACTGCAGATGACCAGCACGCCAAAACTGCCAACTTCCCAAGCTCGCCACCACCACGTTGAGCAGCAAAGCCGTGGGCCGGATCTGCTCAGGGGCGAGGCCGGCCAACGCAAACACAGCGATGTAACCGGTGGCACCGGCATGGCCAACGGCCCCATAGAGAAAGGCCACCACCGCCAGCGCCAGCGCGATCACGAGGGTTCCCGCAGGCGGGGCAAGAGCTGCACCAAATTGCAGGGGCGGGTGTCTGGATTCAGCTGAGCTGCAATCAAACGCTCCCAGGCCGTGGTCACCGCATCGAGGGAACCCGGCAACACAAAAATGATCGTGCCGTTGGCTGTCCCCGCCAAACAACGGCTTTGCAAGCTGCTGGTGCCGATGGTCTCGAAGGACAGGACCCGGAACAGCTCACCAAAGCCATCAATGGTTTTATCCAGCAGCGGAGCCACCGCTTCTGGCGTGCCATCGCGACCGGTGAGCCCGGTGCCACCGGAGCTGATCACCACCTGCACCGCTGGATCAGCAATCCAAGCGCTCAATACCGCCCGAATCGCATAACGGTCATCGGGCACCAGCTCGCGCTCCTGCAACTGATGGCCTGCGGCGAGTAGGGCCTGCTGCAGGGCATCGCCGCTGGAATCGTCGGCCAAGCTGCGCGTATCGGACACCGTCAGCAGTGCGATTGCAAGTCCCATCGCCAAGGGGTGCTTTACCCATTCCTAGGCTGCCGTGATGCAGCAAAGCTCAGGCAGCATCACTGTGCGGTTGTTTGCCGCTCTGCGTGAACAGGCGGGCTGGGACCAGCGATCATGGCCGCTCACCAGTGGCGCCGATGCCCTAAGCGTGTGGCAAGCCTTGGGCTTTGGAGACGCCATTCCCGACGGCACACGCATCGCGATCAATCAAGAATTTGAAAGTCCGCGCCAACAGCTCCAACAAGGCGATGAGCTGGCCTTCCTGCCGCCGATCAGTGGTGGCTGACGCCATGGCCAGCAGCATCCCTATCGATGTGGCGCTCTGCAGCAACGCTTTCGAGCCACTGGCTGAGTTGCAGCAATGGCCGCACCACCAGAGCAACGCGGCCACCGGGATTTTCATTGGCCGCATGCGCAGCCAAGGCAGCAGCGCTGAGGAGCTCGAAGCCATGCAGCTGGAGCACTATCCCGGCATGACCGAACGCCAGCTGCAGCACTTAGCCAGCGATGCAGCCGCTAGCCACGGCGTACGCGCCGTGCTGATTCGCCATCGCATTGGCCGGGTGACACCCAATCAAGCCCTGGTGCTGGTGGCCGTGAGCGCTGATCGCCGCGGTCCAGCCCAGCGCTGCTGCCAAGCGCTGCTGGAAGCCATCAAGCACGACGCGCCGTTCTGGAAACAGGAGATCAGTCGCTCTGGTGAACGCCGCTGGATCGAGGGCAACACGCCGCTTTGATTCAAAAAATCGGCAGCCGCAGCAGTTGCGCCCACACCAACGTTCCCGCCACCAACTGTGTGGCTTCAGCTGGCAACTCCAACAGCAGATCCGCCTCCTGCAACGAGCCAATGCGGGAGGAGGCCTGACTGCCCTCCAGCCAAGCCATCGGCACGCCAGAACCATCCACGTGCAAGCGAGCCCGGGCTAACTCCGGCCGGCCGGCGCGGCGGCGCAGGTCCTGGGCCAACGGCAGCTGAAAACGGGGCAGCAGCTGGGGCTTGGCTCCCTCCAGCTGTTGCAGGGCGGGCCACAGCAATTGCAAGGCTGTGATCGCTGCGGCCACGGGATTGCCAGGCAAACCAAAGAAGGGGATGGCTTGGCCGCTGGGCCCTTGCAGCGAGCCAAAGGCAAACGGGCGGCCTGGCTTGAGAAACAACTTCCAGAACGCCACCTCACCGAGCTCGGCCAGCAGGGGGCGAATCCAATCACTGTCACCGGCGGAAACCCCACCGGTGCTCACCACCACATCCGAGCCAGCGGCCAGCTCCTGCAAGGCCAACCGCAACGCTGCCGGATCGTCGGCCACCACCCGGCGCTGGGCCACGTGATAACCCAGCCGAATCAATAACGACTCCAGCAGGGTGCCGTTGCTCTCCCAAATGGCTCCCGGGGGCCGGCGTTCACCCGGGGGAATCAACTCATCCCCGGTAATCAACAGCCCCAGCCGCGGCCGCACGGTCACCGCAAGCTGGCTGATTCCACACGATGCCAAGCGAGCCAGTTCCGCTGCGCCCAAACGGGTGCCGGCAGCCAATAGCTGCTGGCCTGCACTGGCCTCCTCATCAGCCGCGCGAATCCACGGCTGATCTGACACCACTTCAACCAGCTCGAGCGTGGAGGCCGTAGGGCACTGCACCTGCTCCTGGGGCAACACCCGCTGAGCCCCGGGTGGCAAGGGTGCACCGGTGAGGATGCGAATCGCTTCACCGGCGCCAAGCTCAGCGCCATAGGGGGCCCCGGGCGCTGAACGGCCCACCAGCTGCCAACGCGTTCCAGGCGCTGGAGGCTCCGGTGTGCTGATGGCGTAGCCATCGAGGATCGAAGCACGAAATCCAGGCACCGACTCAGCCGCCAACAGCGGTGCAGCGCTCAAGCGCCCCAACGCCTCCTGCAGAGGCACCGGCTCCACCAATGGCGAGGCCGACAAGGCTGCGAGCACGGCCTGGCGAGCCTGCTCTAAGGGCAAGCCTTCGGCTGGAAAGGGTTCAGCCATCACTCGAACGTTGCCAGCGGCCGTTGCGGCCTCCCTCCTTTCTGAGCAGGCGCACAGAGGTGATGGTCATGGCCGGATCAGCACTTTTGAGCATGTCGTAGAGGGTCAACAAACCCACCTGCACCGCCGTGAGCGCCTCCATCTCAACGCCGGTTTGACCAACGGTGCGAGCCGATGCCTCCAGCCGCAAACCACTGCCATCCGCCAGCGGTTCAATGCTGACTTCAAGACCGGTCAATGCAATCGGATGACACAGAGGGATCAACTCCCAGGTGCGCTTGGCCGCCTGAATGGCGGCAATGCGAGCCACCGCCAAGACATCGCCCTTGGGCGCACGCCGCTGCAGCACCAACTCCAGCACCTCGGGCTGCATGCCAATGCAGCCTTCTGCGGTGGCGCATCGTTCGGTGCTGGCTCGATCACCCACCTCCACCATGTGCACCTCACCGCTGGCGTTGAGGTGGCTCAAGCTGGGCTCGACCATCCGATTGAGCTGCTGATGCACCAAGCTTGCGTCATTCCTGAGCCCAGGTGATGTCGAGCGCCGACCAGCACGAACAGTTCATGGCCCTGGCCATCGAGATCTCACGGCGAACCGCCTTGGAAGAACGCAGCGGCGAACCCTTCGGTGCTGTGATCGTTCGCGATGGAGTTGTGATTGCCGCCGAAGGCAACAGCGTCAACGGCGATAGCGACCCCACAGCGCACGCTGAAATCAACGCCATTCGTGCCGCCGGCCGCGCACTGGGGACCTGGGACCTCAGTGGCTGCGTGCTCTATGCCAGCAGCCGCTGCTGTCCCATGTGTTACGGCGCTGCCCATTGGGCTGGCATCCGCAAGATCTATTACGGCGCCGGCTGGGAGGACTACAGCGACTTCTACGACGACTCGGAAGCCATCAACGAAATGAACCTGCCGCCGGAGCAGCAAGCCATGGCACCGGAGCAACTGCTGCGCCAGCAAGCGGTTGATGTTTGGCAAACGGTGCGCCAAGAGCGCGGCATGGCTCAACCGGAGAGCGCCTGAGTTGAAGCGTCCCTCCACCCTGCTGTGCGTTTTCGTCACCCTGCTCAATGACCGGGTCAGCGAAAGCCTGGTTTTCCCGTTGCTGCCGTTTTTGCTGGCGAGCTTCACCAGCAGCGGCACCACCTTGGGTTTGCTGGCCGGCAGTTACGCCCTGGCCCAGTTCATCGCCACGCCCCTCATCGGCGCCTTCAGTGACCGCTTTGGCCGGCGCCCGGTGATTGCCACCTGTGTGGCAGGAACCGTTGTTGGGCTTGGGGTGTTTGGGCTGACCTTGGAACTGCCGTGGCCCGATGGCAGCCTCTGGCCGCTGCTGCTGCTGTTTGGCGGACGCCTGCTCGATGGCTTCAGTGGCGGCACCGCGGCCACCGCAGGTGCGGTGCTGGCTGATATCAGCACCCCAGAAAACCGGGCCAAAGCCTTTGGCTTGATCGGTGTGGCCTTTGGCTTGGGATTCATCCTCGGGCCGGCCTTTGCAGGAATCTTGAGCCAGTGGAGCGTCACGCTGCCGGTTTGGATCGCGCTGCTGATCGCTGTTGTGAACCTGCTGTTGGTGCTGCGGTTGCTGCCGGAAACGCACCCGCTGGATCAACGCCAACCGCTGCCGCGCAAGCGGGCCCTCAACCCCTTCACCCAACTCTCGGGGGTGTTCAGCAACCCGCGGGTGAGCCGGCTGTGTTTGGGCTTTTTCCTCTTCTTCTTGGCCTTCAACGGCTTCACGGCCGTGCTGGTGCTGTTCTTCAAACAGAAATTCGGCTGGGGACCAGGCCCGGCCACCACGGCGTTTTTGATCGTGGGGGTTGTGGCCACCGTGGTGCAGGGGGGCTTGATTGGCCCTCTGGTCAAACGCTTCGGCGAGCAGCG
>CAJWAH010000088.1 GCA_913020095.1 uncultured Synechococcus sp. | reverse complement strand
ACTCCCGACCCTCTGATCCGTAGTCAGATGCTCTAATCCGCTGAGCTACAAGCGCCTGAGCCACCCATTCTGCCCAGCTCAACTGCGCATCCGTCAAGCCTGCCGCCCGAGCCACAGAATGAAGGTTCTGCGAAGACGGGCTCATGCCCCTGGTGATCACGCGGCCGCCGGATCCAAGCGATCCGGACTACCAAAAGCTTGAGCAGCTGATCAACTTGGCTGTGCACACGGCCGCCTTTGCGGCGTTCAACAGCGGCCTTTGGGTGTGGCATGGCCTGAAGCCGAACTTTTTCCCCCAGCTCCCCTGGCTGACTGGCCTGTGGGCTGTGGCCCTAGCGGGGCATGTGGTTTGGGTGTTGGCCCGGCGCCGCTAAAACTTCAGCAGAGCGAGTTCCCTGATGTCGTTGTCATCGGCGCAGCTGGATGAGTTGAGCCAAGCCCTGGCGGACCGGCTGTATGTGCAAGTGGCTGGCTGGCATCTCTACCTCGGTGATGCCAAGTTGGCGCGCCCCTTGGCCGAAGAGCTGGCCGGCCTGCTGGATCAAGGGCCCGCGGTGGCCGCGCGTCAGGGTTTGGAGCGGTTGCAGGTGCCGCTGGGCGGAGGCAGCACCAAGTTGCCGCTCTCTCGGTTGATTTCTCCGGGCCAACTGGTTGACCTGGAGGAGATCCTCGAATCTTTCAGTTCCTGAATCCGCTGCAGGAACAGGCGATACTGGGGCCACCGCTGCGCTGGCCTCGGATGATCGTGATTGAGGTCACCAACTCGCGCGAGGTCGTGCGTCAACGGGTGGGTCGTCTTGGTGAGCGACTGATTGGCACCGTGGTGGACGCCGAAGCCCAAGTGGAGAAAGCTCTGCTGCAAGAGCTGGAAAAAAACTTCCGCGAGTTCGGCATCGAGGCGCGGATCTTTTCGGTGGATGGCCCAGCGATGGTGGGGCGCAGCCATCTGGAGGTGCCGGTGCATGTGCGTGATCAACGCACCGTCAACTGACTCCTGGCAGCTTGGCTAAAAGCTGACGGCTGAGTTGGCGCGCTTCTGGAACCCCAAAACTGCTGGCCAGTAGTCCGTAGAGCCCAGCGCCCACACCACCGCAGATCGCCACCTGCAGCGCCAAGCCCAGTAGATCGCTCGGCCACTGAATCCATTGCGCCATGGCCCAGGCGATCACGCCGGCGGCTAGGGCGGCGAGGCTGAGCAGCAGGCTGTCGCGGCCCCAGATCTGCAGGGGCAGCTGCCCCAGCTTGTGTTGCAGGGCCAGCAGCAGCACCAGGCAGGTGATCACATTGACGGCCACGGTGGCCAGCACCAGACCAGGTGCTCCTGCGTTTAAAGCGGGCACCATCAGCCCGCTGGGGCTGGGTCCCCCCACCAACAACCAGTCGAAACCCACATTCAGGCCAATCCCGGCCACGGAGATGCGGAACGGGGTTTGCCCGTCACCCAAGGCGTAAAACACCCGCACCAACACATCACGCGCCAAATAGGCCGGCATGCCTAGGCCGTAGGCCATCAGGATCCCGACGACCAATTGGGCAGCAGCGGCATCAAAGCTGCCGCGCTCATAAATCAGCGCCACGATCGGAGCCGCCAGCGCGATCATCAGCGCCCCCAGCGGCAGCATGCTGGCGTTGCTGAGCATCACCCCCTGGCGGATGCGAGCAATCAGTTCGTTGCGCTGCTCCGGTGCGCTCAGCCGCGCGAATACCGGCAGCAAGGGCACCAAGAGCATGTTGGAGAGAATCCCGAGAGGGGTTTGCACCAGCAGCCCGGCATACCCCAAACCAGCCGCTGCTCCAGCGATGCCACTGGCGAAAAACAGGTCGGTATAGACATTGATCTGCAGCATCCCCGAGGAGAGCGTGGCGGGCCACATCACCTGCAGCACCTCGCGAACGCCAGCCTGCCGCCAGCGAAAGTTCAGCCGCAGCTGCCCCAATCCCTGCTTCGCCAGGGCCGGCAGTTGCACCAGCCACTGCAGCAGGGCGCCCGCCAAGGTGCTGATCGCCAGCACGGCCGCCCCCGCCCAAGCCCAGGTGGCTGTGCCGATGGCCGCGCCAGCCTGCAGCCACAGCAGCCCCAAGCCAATCAGCACCGCCAGGCTGGAGAGCAGCGGGCTGATCGCTGGCAGCCAGTAGACATCGGCTGCATTGAGGGCACCAAAGCCCAGGCCAATCAGGCCGGCCAGCAAGGCCATGGGGGCCATCAGCCGCAGCTGCAGCACGGCCAAGGCATGCAATTCAGGATCGAGACCTGGGCCCACCAGGGTGATCAATGGATTGGCCAGCAGCACCAGCAGCAGCGTGACCACCAGCAGCCCAAGACCCACCAAGGTGTTGATGGCCGCTAAAAGTTGCGCGCTGTCTTTCCGCTCCCGTTTGGCCATGACGCTGACCATGGCGCTGTGGAACGGGCCATTGATGCCGCCCAGCAGGATCAGCAAAAACCCTGGCAGCACATAGGCGTAATTGAACGCGTCGTAGGCGGCGCCAACGCCAAAGGCCGCCGCAATGGCCTGCTGACGAAACAGTCCCGCCAGCTTGCTCAAGGCCGTGGCGATCGCCACCAGCATGGCGATGCGGCGCAGATTGCCGCCGCTGCCGCGGGAGGCTTCAGCCATCGATGGTTGCGGCATGCAGAGCTGATTGTGGGGGAACTCGCCGCTGTTGATCAGTCACCATGGCCCGGTCGCTTGCCTGCCCTGATGCCATCTGTCGAGGTCTTGCGCTTTGAGCCCTTGCTCGAGGGGGTGCTGCAGCGTCGCTGGAAGCGATTCCTTTCGGAGGTTGAGCTCGCTGGCGGGGAGCTGGTCACAGCCCATTGCGCCAACACCGGTCCAATGACAGGGGTGCTGCATCCCGGCGGCCGGGTGCGGGTGCGGCATGACCCCTCCCCCAAGCGCAAATTGGCTTACACCTGGGAGCAGGCTGAAATGCCGGGAGAGGGTGGCTGGGTTGGCGTCAACACGGCCCTGCCCAACCGTCTGTTGCGCGCCACGATCGAAGCCGGGCTGCTTGAGCAGTGGCTGGGGCCCATTGCTGGTGTCCGCGCTGAGGTCACCTACGGCCGAGAGCGGCGCAGCCGCATTGATCTGTTGCTGCAGCCGGCGCCCGAGGCCGACGACCAACGGCCGATCTATGTGGAGATCAAAAACACCACCTGGAGTGCCGCTGATCTGGCCCTATTCCCCGACACGGTGACCGAGCGCGGTCAGAAACACCTCGAGGAATTGATGCATGTTTTGCCCGATGCCAGGGCGGTATTGATTCCCTGCGTCAGCCGCTCTGATGTGACACGTTTTGCCCCCGGCGATAGCGCTGA
The DNA here is from genome assembly GCA_913020095.1 of uncultured Synechococcus sp. GTDB lineage: Bacteria > Cyanobacteriota > Cyanobacteriia > PCC-6307 > Cyanobiaceae > RCC307. The sequence goes on along the minus strand of CAJWAH010000088.1, from coordinate 2,871 downwards.
TCCCCGTTACGGGGAGCTGTTCCGCCAAGCCATCGATGCCGGCGTGGAAGTGCTGCCCTGTCAGTTCAGCTTTGCGCTTGACGCTGTTCGCTTTGAGGGAGTGCTGCCTGTGCAAAGGACGGAATCCGGTTGACCTTCAAGCCGGCTTCGAGGGCATCAGCAATCAGGCTTTCGCTGCAGCTTGGAGAGAGAGCAACCAGCCCGCGGCTGAGCTCATCCCAATGCTCATCCTCGAAGTGGGTTTGCAGCCAAAGCATGCCCATCGCTGACGCTGGAACCAGGCGATTGGTGGATTCCATGGGGGCCAGGAGAAGGTCCACGCACAAAAAAGCTCCTGGACCCATTCAGGTCTCAGGAGCGCAACCTTGTAGTAACAACAAGTACAAACGGCCGAATTGGCTGTCTCAGTTGGCGTTCACCTGGGCAGCAGCTTCGGCGCTGCGGCGCTGATACACCTGCCCCCGGTAGGAAAGCTTTGTGGGCTGCACGGGGGCAGCGTCATGGCGCAGAGGCGCATCAAAACGCTGGCCGCGGTAGGTGTGCTGAACAGGGTTGCCGGAGGGTTGCTCGTGGCGGGCGGAGTCGTAAGCGACGCCGTGGAATTGGAGTTTGGTCATGGATCGGGCCTCGAAGTGGGGGTATCCGCTTCAGGGGAAAGAGCGTTGCTTCGCCATGCGGGGGGCTACTTCCAAGTGCTGCGGCCCGAGCCGGCACTTCCAACGTTTTGTCTTTCCACGTACATGTATATCGTAAAAACGATGTTCATGGTGAACATTTTGGGAGATTGCGTGTTAGACCCCTGATTTTGTGTATCTGGATAAACCTCAGCCGGCGACAATCCTTCGGGCGCAGTGGCCATTGAATTGTAAAAATCTTGTTTTGTATCAAAGCGAACAGTGAGTGGACTGTTCGCGCCGCAACATTTGGTTTATGGCGGATTTCCGCCCTTCTGACTGCTTGCGTTCTTTATGACTGCATCTCCTCTGCCGCGGTCTGTGCCGCGGACTCTGAGGGAGGCAACCCTGCTTGAAGCACCCCAGGTGATGCTCAATCAGTTCCGTGGCCTGTCCTCCAACCGTTCTTTGACCTGGCTCGCCTGCGTCCCTGTGGCGCTGTTTGGCTTGGGCCTGTTCAACCTCTCGGCCAAAGCCGCCGAGATGCCTGAACTCAACGCTGCATTTCTGGCCAACAACCTGTGGCTGTTCATTGCAACGATCCTGGTGATCTTCATGAACGCCGGCTTCGCCATGGTCGAAGCAGGGATGTGCCGTCAGAAAAACGCGGTCAACATCCTGGCTAAGAACCTGTTCGTGTTCGCCCTGGCCGTGACGGCCTATTGGGTCATCGGCTATTCGCTGATGTACGGCAATGGCGACAACGGCTGGTTCTACTTCGCTGGTCTGTTCTTTGACCCAGCGGTCACTCCGGAAATGATCACCGAGGCGTCCCTCGTCCCGACCGTTGATTTCCTCTTCCAGGCTGCCTTCGCTGGCACCGCCGCCACCATCGTTTCTGGTCTGGTGGCTGAGCGCGTCAAGTTCGGCGAATTCGTGGTGTTTGCCCTGGTGCTCACCGCCTTCATCTATCCCATCTCAGGTTCCTGGCAGTGGAACGGCGGTTGGCTGAGCGAGCTCGGCTTCATCGACTTCGCCGGTTCCTCCATCGTTCACTCCGTTGGAGCTTGGGCCGGTCTTGTCGGCGCCATGCTGCTTGGCCCACGCCTCGGCAAATTTGTCGATGGTCGTCCTCAAGCCATCCCTGGCCACAACATGGCCATCGCCACTCTCGGTGCTCTGATCCTGTGGATCGGCTGGTACGGCTTCAACCCCGGTTCCGAGCTGGCCATGGACCAGTACGTGCCTTATGTGGCTGTGACCACCACGTTGGCTGCTGCTGGTGGCGCCATTGCTGCCACCATCGTCTCCACCCTGACCTCCGGTAAGCCCGACCTGACGATGATCATCAACGGCATCCTGGCCGGTCTGGTGAGCATCACCGCAGGTTGCGGCAACATGACTCTGGTGGGTTCCTGGGTTGCTGGTGCAGTCGGCGGAATCATCGTTGTCTTCGCTGTGTCCGCTCTCGATGCCTCTGGCATCGATGATCCCGTTGGCGCCTTCTCCGTGCACGGTGTGTGCGGCGTTTGGGGCACTCTCGTGATCGGTCTGTGGGGCGTTGATGGCATGGATCCCGGCGCTGCCGGTCTGGGCCTGTTCAACGGTGGCGGCATCAGCCAACTCGGTATTCAGGCCGTGGGTTGTGCTGCTTACGCCATCTGGACGATCATCACCTGCTGGATCGTTTGGAAGATCATCGGCGCCATCTTTGGTGGCATCCGCGTGACTGAATCCGAAGAGATCGAAGGTCTCGATATCGGTGAGCACGGCATGGAGGCGTATCCCGATTTCGCCTCGGCCAAGTGAGCCTCTGAGCTCCCATTGCATCGCACCCGCTGCGGCGGGTGCTTTTTTTTTGTCCGGGATCAGCCCATAGATTGGGCGTCTCGGTGCTGTTTTCGCCCTGCCATGGACACTCGCGCCTTCAAGCGATCGCTGCATCATTCCGAGCGCTACAACCGCCGCGGTTTTGGCCGTGCCGATGAGGTGGCCGGAAGCCTTGAGCAGGCCTACCAAAGCGAGCTGATCCAAAGCATCCGTGAGAACGGTTATGAGCTACGCGAGGGGCGCGTCACGATTCGCTTGGCGGAGGCCTTTGGGTTCTGCTGGGGGGTGGAGCGCGCGGTGGCGATTGCGTATGAGACCCGCCGCCACTACCCCACCGAGCGCATCTGGATCACCAATGAGATCATCCACAACCCTTCGGTGAATGCCCACTTGGTGGAGATGAACGTGCTGTTCATCCCCGTGGAAG
>CAJWAH010000087.1 GCA_913020095.1 uncultured Synechococcus sp. | reverse complement strand
TCACCTCGATCGCCGGCAAGGCCGAGGCCGCGCCCGCGCCGACGATGGCCGCGAGATTCTCCGTGCCGGCCCGCAATCCGCCCTGTTGTACGCCGCCATGCAATTGCGGGGCCAAGGGCACGCGCGGATTGCGGTATAACACCCCCACACCTTGCGGTCCGCCAAAACGGTGCGGGGCCAGAGTGAGCAGGGAGATGGAATGCGCCGTCACATCCACCGGCAACCACCCGCCGCTGGCAGTAGCATCGATCAGCAACGGAATGCCACGTTCGCCCGCCAAGGCGCCAAGTGCGGGGAGGTTTTGCACGGCACCGAGATCATGATTGGCGTGGTGCGTGGCGATGAGGATGGTTTGGTCGGTGACCGCCTCAGCTACGGCTGCCGGGGACAAGCGGCCTTCGCCATCCACCGGCACACGCGTGGCGGTGAACCCGTGTTGCTCGAGCCAGACGACGGACTGCTCGATGGAGGGATGTTCGATGTTTGAAAGGACAAGATGCGTGCCGCGTTCGCGCTGGGCCTCGGCGACGCCTTTGACCGCGAGGTTATTGGCCTCCGTGCCGGAACTGGTGAACACCAGATCGTCCGCCGGCGCGCCGATCATCGCGGCGCATTGGGCGGCGGCTGTGTCGAGGGCTTCGCGAGCCTTGAGCCCGTGCCGATGCAGGGAGGCCGCATTACCGTGAATCTCCTCCAGCCACGGACGCATCGCCGCGCTCACTTCGGGAGCCAGCGGCCCGCCCGAGAGATGATCCAGATACACGCGGCGTTTCATGCAGGGAGCGTGGACGGGGGAGGGTTACTTGAGCAACGATAAATATTTCGACAACACGCCGATGTGGTCGATGAAGGTTTTGGTTTCCATACGATCCCCGAAGGTCATCCCGCGGGTTTCGAGTTTCCCGCGGGTGATCCAGCGTCCTTGAGCGTCCTGCGCGACGATCACGGTTCGGACCTGTTTCTCCATGGACTCGGCGCGCGCGGTGCGTTGGGCGGCGGTGAGCGTCTTGGGTGTTTGTGCGGCGAGCCAGGCGGTGCGGCCTTGTTTACGCACAGCTTCGAAATAGCGAATCATACTCTCCACGCCATAGGAACTTTGGAAGCTGTAATGCGTGGGCATATCGTTGTCCCGATAGGTCAGCTGATATTTCTTCGTGAAATACAGCGGCCGGTTGGTTTGTAGTTCGTAAAACCGCGCCCACTTGCCCGGGGCGATGGCCGAGCGTCGGTACCAACGCACGGCAGGCGCCACGGCGTTCAGGCATTTGGCATCGCCCGTGGCGAGATACAGATCGATCAAGGTGCGACAGGCGCCGACGCTTTCGCCGGTGACCTGGGTCACCTCCCCCATGGACGCCTGGATGCGGCGGCTGTAGCGGCGGAACAGGCGCCCCACCAGCGTCACCACCAGCGTGATGAAAGGGGCCACCACCAGGAACAACAGGCACAGGCGCCAGTTCAGGTACAGCATGTAGCCCACCAGCGCGACGACCACCAGGCTCTCGCGCAGGATGGTCTTGAGCGCCTTGGTCACGGCGCCGGTGACCTGCTCCACGTTGAAGGTCACGCGCGACACCAGTACGCCGTGGCTGTGGCGATCGAAGTACAGGCCCGGCGCGCGCAACATCTTGTCGAACAACTGGCAGCGCAGGTCGTGGATGAGATTGCGCGCGACAAGACTGATGAAGTAAGCCCCGGCAAAAAACCCGCTGGCGCGCAGTACGGTGAGCAACAGCAGCGCCAGCGGCACCGCCACCACCGGGGTATTCCCAGTCGAAATCAACGGTGGTGATGAAGCTGTACTGCTCCAGCGTGTCGATCACGTTGCTGGTGAAGGCCTCCCGACCAGCGGCATCGTCGAGCGCCAGGCTGAATTCATCGGAGAGCGTCCAACCACCAAGCGCGATGCCCAGGTTCAACTCAGGGTTGAGCTCTTTGAGCAACTCGAGTTGGCGCAGGTTGCCGGCCAAGGCACCAGGGGTGTTCCAGTCCATCGGCACCGCCTTCACGGTGACGGAGCCATCAGCAGCTGCGGTGAGCGTGAAATCACCACTCGAGCCATAGCCCTCACGGCGGGAAGCCTCCAACCCACCCCACTCAGCCGCTGAGAAGGTGCGGCTCACCTGCTCATCACTGCTGAATCGCTTCTCGGTGGCGGCATAGGAGTCAAACAGGGTCACATCCCCATTGGCTTTGACATCAAAGAAGCTGTAGTTGAGGTGGGTGAGATCGGCGGCCTGCACATCGGCAACGGTGAAGTCGCGTGAATAGATGCCCCACTCCTCGAAGTAGCCGACGACGCGCATGCCATCGCTCGTGGCGGGTTGATCGGGCTCAATCGTGGGCATCTGCTCGAGAGGCGCCTCCACGGGAGCTTCCGGCAGTGGTTGCGGCAGTGGCTCTGGTGTGACCTCGGCAATGGGCTCGGGGGATGGCTCCGGCGCCTGCTCAGGTGCGGACTCTGCGATCGGCTCAACAGCCGGCTCCGGCGTTGGCTCTGCCGTGGGGGTTTCTGCCACATCAGAACTCACCAAACTGCTGCTGGAAAACAGCTCGTCGGTGCTGCGGCCAGCTAGATCACCACTGGCTTGGAAGTAGGAACTCACCGATGCGCCAGCGGCCAACGGTTGATCGGCAGCCCAGCTCGCCGCTGAAACAGTGACCGCATAGCGCCCATCAGCCAAGAGCTCCTGCTCGAGGCTGAGATTGCTGGTTTGCTTGAGCGGATCGGCGCTGATGAAACTGGCGCTCCAACCGGCAGGCCAAGCCACGCTGCTCGTGTTGGTCAGCTCAAGTGTTCCGCTGTAGGTGCCGCTCCAGCTGTCGCCCAGGCTCACCTGCAAGGAGACATCTTGATCAGGGTTTATTGGAGTACTGGCCACAGGCTCGCTGGTGACCTCCTCCACGACTTCAGGAGGGGCTTGATCCACGACGGCTTCAATGGGCTCGATCGGCTCAGCGGGCTGAGGCGAGGCCACAGGCTCAACCACCTCGAGTGAATCGCCGGCAGGCTCTGAGGCTGCGGCAGCCATCGCGGTATTGGGATCAGCGGCAAAGAAGAGCTCACTGGTGAGCGCACCGGCATTGGGCAGCCCAACGCTGCTGGCGTTGAAATCAATGCTGAGGCTGCCACCTGCGGCAATGCTGTTGTTCCAGCTGGCCGGGGTGAGGCTCACCTCATACAGGCCTGGCTCCAGCTCAACGACAGCAACATCCCCAGCCCAGCTCTGAAAATCCTGATGCCGGGTCAGGAAGCTGACCGACCAATCTTCAACAGCCTGGTCACCGCCATTGGCAACGGTGAGCGTGCCGCCCATGCCGCCCCAATACAACGACCCACTCACCGAGAGCATCAACGCCTCAGTGGGCTGAGCCATGGCCTCCATCACACCGTTATCTTCCATGGCATGGTCGTGACCATGACTGGAGTGATCCATCTCGGTGATCACCACTTCAGGCGCGGCTTGAACAGGCTCACCACTGCGCACCTGTAGACCATCGGTGATTTCTCCCGCAGGGGCAGGTGGGGTGAAGAGCTCCTGGCGGCTGACCAAACTCACCGCGTCTTGCGAGAAGCCAAAGGGCTCCTCGAGGTTGTCTTCCATCACCTGGTCGTGATGAAACTCGAGATTGGCTGCCACCAAATCGGTGCGCTGCACGCCCACCAACAGCAGGCTCTGGCCGCTGGGCTCGGTGCTGATCAGCAGGCCTTCGCTGGTGTCTTCAACGCTGAGCCGCTCACGGGTGCCCAGATAGAGAAAGTTGAGTTTCTGGGTTTGCGGGTCAAAGTTCTCCACCCGCTCCTGAACGCCGTACTCATGGGAACGCAGATAGACGGTGTCTGAATCGCGGGGGCCGAGATCTTGCTCCCAGGAGAGCACCGCCCCGATGTCTTGGCGCAGGTGCTCATTGCCCACAGGAACAAAATTGGTTTCCGTCAGATCAGTCCAACTAACCCCCTCGAGAACGATGTAGTTACTGGTGCTCCAGGGGCTGGTGATGATCGCCGTGCCATCAGCTAATTGGCCCAGGATCAGGCCATGAACAGAGATATCGCCAAAATCGAGTTGATCGCCGCGGAGGGGATCGAAATCAGAAATCGTGACAACCCCACCGGTGAGATTGACGTCAAAAACTTGTGATTGGCTATCGGCCATAAGAGGAGCCTTCAAGGCGCTTACCCCGCACAGCCTGCGGCGATCGAGCACCGCTCAGAACCCTCCAAATGAAGGGTTTTCAGATGGCTTTGGTCATATCAAAGCCATCACACAGACCGCTCTCAGCTAACACTCAGATTGGCTGAATCAATCCACCAAATGGCGGCGAACACCTTCAGCTGCAGCAGCCGTGCGATCACGCACGTGCAGCTTGCCGATAATCGCCTGCACATGGCCGCGCGCGGTTGATTCAGCAATGTGCAAGTGCTGGCCAATCTCGCGGTTGGTGAAGCCTTCGCAAACCAATTCCAAAACGCTGTGCTCCCGGCTGCTGAGATTTTGAGCAGAACGCTCAGGGCCATCTAGCAGCACGTGGCTGGCTACCGGGCCCGCATAGCGCAATCCCTGCATCAATGCCTCCAAAGCGGAGACAAGCACCGACACCTGCAGGCCGCGCTGCGTCAACAACGCATCGGTTGGGCCTTGCCATGCCCGGCGCACCGTCGCGGCATCCAGCGATTCCAAGGTGAGCACGGTGGCCATGGCACCAGCTGCAGGGGCATGGGCTTTGAGCTGGCTGACCAGCTCCAAACCCGAACCGTCATCGAGATGCTCACTGACAAACGCCAACACCGGCTGGGCTTCATCAGGCAGCAACGCCAACGCCTCAGCCGGTTTGGTGCAAATACCCAGGAGTTGGCCGGGATGGCTGGCACTGGCCCAGGCAAAGCTGGTGGCCATCGCAATCGCATAAGGGCGATTGTTGGTGCACACCACAATGCGGTGATCCATGGCCAGGGCTTGCAGATCCCGGGTTAACGCCTGAATCTCAGCATCGACGCGGAACTGCATGGTTTGCCTGATCAGCCGGCGGCCATTGCTTCAATGCGCTCAGCCATCTGTTGATCAAGGCTGGAGATACCGCCCAAGTCATGGGTGACCAAATCAATGCTGACCCGGTTCCAAACGTTGCTCCATTCCGGGTGATGGCCCATGGCTTCGGCCAGCAGCGCGACCCGCGCCATGAAGCCAAAAGCCTCGGAGAAATCGGCAAATTGCAGATCCCGGTGCAACTTGCCCTGCTGCACCGACCAGTGGGGCCGTTGAGCCAGCAGGGCATCGCACTCGGTTGCGCTGAGCAAATGGGCGGCCATCAAGCCAATGCAGCTTTAGGCCGGTTCTAGCCAGGCGTTAATAACCAAGCCCACCAAACGGCCCCTGGCCCTGGGCCACCGGACATCCCACCTGGGAACCCAATAGGGCACCCAACGGAATCGCCCAAGCGCGGCCGTCATCGCGTGAGGCGGCATAGCCCAAGCCTCCGCCAGCCAGGCCGCCGATCAAGCGGCCGATGTTGCAGCGCCGTTGCGCCGCCTGAGGATCAAGAACTTGCCCGCTCCGGGCGACCCTGCGCAGCGGAGCTCGGCGCACCGGCAGTTGAGCCGCGGTGCCATAGCCATCGGGGTAATCACGCACCACGGGCATCTCCTCAAGGGCGGCGCGGCGGTTCTGCCAATGGTGATTGGGGTGAGCTTCAGCAGCGGCAAACAGCGAGCTGCTGGCCAGCAAGCTCAGGGTTCCCGCAAAGGGGACAGCAAAGCGAAGCAAGCGCATGGCTGTGATGAAACGCAGGACTACTGTTCGCCAAACGTGCGTCTGAGCTGCATCCCCTCGGCGCTTGATGTGCGGGGGAATGCGTCTGCTGTCACATCACTGTCACATCTTGCGCCATGGCCCGCATTGCACTGCTTGGAACTGGCCTGCTGGGCACTGCCATCGGCCGCAGGCTGCTTGAGCAAGGCCACAGCTTGAAGGTGTGGAATCGCACCCCGGAGAAATGCCAAGCACTGCTGGAGGCCGGCGGCCAAGCCATCAGCTCACTGCCTGATGGGGCCTCTGATTGCGACACGGTGATCAGCGTGTTGCGCGATGGCCCGGCCAGCGCGGCGGTGCTGCAACAGCTCGGCGAGCTTGAAGGCAGCTGCGTGATGGGCATGGGCACGATGGCCATTGCCGAAAGCCAGGCGCTTGAGCAGCAGATCAAGGCTCAACACGGCACCT
>CAJWAH010000086.1 GCA_913020095.1 uncultured Synechococcus sp. | reverse complement strand
GAAGGTGCCCTAGCGGATCTCGGCGTGGCTTCAGCCCAACCGGGGGCCGGTGTTGCTGCCGCTGCAGCGGTGCTTCAGGGCTAAAACCTGGCGGCAGGTCACCACAGGGGTGGCTACCACTTGAGGTGAGCAACCCCTCACCCGATGCGTCGTCCTGCCTTGCTGCTGGGATCTGCCCTGGTGGCCCTTGCACTGGCTGCCTGCCAAAGCAAACCAACACCTCAGCAAAGCGAGCAAAAGGCTGAATCAGCGGTGTGCGCCAACCTGGCCGCTGTCGGCGAGGCCCTCGAAGCAGTTGGCGAGCTTGGCCCCACCTCCACCGTTGGTGACGCCGAACAAGCCCGCAACAACCTGGCCAAAGCCGTGGCCAAGCTCCAGGACTCCGAAGCCGCCCTGGAAAAACTGCGCATTCAGGAACTGCAAAAGCAAGTGATGGCCTTCAACAAGGAGGCGAAGAAAATCACCGCCAACAAGAGCACCACCCTGGAAGAGGCTGCCAACGAACTGCAAGGCAAGCTGGAACCAGTGCTGGCCGCACGCCAGGCTGCCGTGGCTGATGTCAATTGCGAAGCCGATGGCGCCAGCTGATTGTTGGTCGCTTTGAACAACCAAACCAAGGCTTCGTTGATGCCACCAGTCACCAACGGAGCCTTTGCTAAGTTGAAAGAATGCGGGTGTAATTCAGTGGTAGAATGTCAGCTTCCCAAGCTGAACGTCGCCGGTTCGAGTCCGGTCACCCGCTTGTTTGATTTCTGATTTCAGTCGCGCTTGCGAATCAGGCCTAAAACCTGCGGTCCTTTGGCTTTTGCGCGCCTCTCACAATTCAAACCCTTGAGGATCAACAGCCCTGCTTCGCTGACCTCACCAGCCTCTGCTTTCATTTTCGCCGCTTCATAAAAGCCCTGGGCTTGCTGCTTGAGTTGATCCCTCTCTTGATCAATCGAGCCGTTTCCTCGTGATGTCTCTCTCACATCACTTGAACGTATTTGTGTAAGCATTTCTCAGCGAACGATTTGTTATCCGTCAATCTCTTCTAACCCTGCCAAATGATGGGTCAAAAGGCAATAGCAATAATGACTGGTTTCAATGGAAAGAAATGGATCAAGTGCCCGGTTCTTCGCAGTTGTCACCGAGATCAGCAATGCGTTGACGCAACTCATGGATGCGCTGCTGATCACCGCGTCCTACCGCAACAGCGAGGGCAAATTCCAACTTTTCAATCTGATGTCCGCTGTCAACAAAACCGCGGCGATTGCTGAGCGGTGTGTAAGGACAGGACTGCGGGTGAACGGAGGCGAGAGAGGCCATGGTTCGCTTTCTTTTTATTCTGCCACCCCTGGCCAGGGCCCATCGCACACAACTGACCCCAAAGCGTGTGGATTTCAAAATTTTTTCGCATTTATTCATGGGCAGACACCATGGGCAGATCGGCCTTGCTGGTGGTGAAGTGGGCGGACAAGTGCTGACGCCGCATGCACCAATCCGGCTCCACACCCACGGCAGCCCACTGCACGGTGCCCGTTCCAAAGCGCTGGTTCAGCCCATCAACGGCCTGCAACAAACGGCTGCGGCGCCGTAGCTGCTGAGGAGAACACGGCACCAACAGGTGGTGCTGCAAATGCTCCTGCGGCTGCAACTGCCCCAGCAGCACGCCGGCTTTTTGAAAGGCATACCCATGGCGAAACAACTGATCCACCAGTGGCAGAGCCCGCTGCAACAACACGGCGGTGTCCGCTGTTGCAAGCGGCAAGCCCACGCTGATGCTGTTGGCATAAAAACCAGCTGCAAACGGACTCGTGCGCACAAACACCGTCAGCCGGCCCGCCCGTTGCCCCTGACGGCGCAGTTTTTCTGCGCCCCGCACCACGTGCGCTGCCACCGCCTCCCGCAGGCTGAGACGGTCCAACACCGCTGTGCCAAAACTGCGGCTCACGCAGGTTTCCTGCTTGGCCGCGGGCTCACTCTCAAAGGCCAGACAGCTGATCCCGCGCAACTCCTGCTGCAGGCGCAGCCCCACCACCCCCCAGCCCTGGCGAATCAACGCGGAATCAGCCTGCGCCAGATCCAGTGCTGTCGCCAAGCCGCGTAAACGGCACCAGCGCGCCAAGCGGCGACCAACACCCCAGAGATCCTCAACGGCCACCTCCGCCAAACGATCGGGCAGCCGCGGCTCCAGCAGCAGATTGCACACCCCCGTCCGCGCGGGATCCCGCTTGGCCAAACGATTGGCCAACTTGGCCAGCACCTTCGAGGGGGCCATGCCAAGGGCAATGGGCAAGCCCAACTGCTGACGCACCAACACCCGCAGCTCCGCAGCCCAGCTGCTCAGCTCATGGGCGGGCAGGGCGGGCAAACGCGCGAAGGCTTCATCGATGGAATACACCTCCAACTCCGGCACCCGCTGCTTCAACAGCCCCATCACCCGCTGGCTCATGTCGCCATAGAGGGCGTAGTTGGAGCTGCGCACCACCACCTGCTGATCGCGCAAGCGATTCGCCACCTGGAAATAGGGCGTGCCCATGGCAATCCCCAGCTGCCTGGCCTCACGGCTGCGGGCCACGATGCAGCCATCGTTATTGGAGAGCACCACCACCGGCCGGCCCTGCAGCGCTGGATCAAACAGCTGCTCGCAAGAGGCATAGAAGTTGTTGCAATCAATCAGGGCCAGCGCTGCTGCCATGGGCGCTCACAGGGGATGGATCACATGGGTGGCCACACCCCAGATCTGAACCGCACTGCAAGCGTCCAATTCCAAGGGGGGGTAACCGGGATGGGCCGCCTGTAAACGCAAGCGGCCGCCATGGCACTCCAACCGTTTGAGCGTGAAGGCGCCATCGAGCACCGCCACCACCACCCGGCCCGGCTGGGGCTGCAGGCTGCGATCCACCAGCAGCAAGTCGCCGTGGTGAATGCCATCGGCCAGCATCGAATCACCACTCACCTGCAGCAAAAACGTGCTGAGGGGGCGAGCAATCAGCTGGCGATTGAGATCAACCCCCGCTTCGAGGTAGTCATCGGCAGGACTGGGGAAGCCCGCCGCAACGACCGCCATGCAATCAGTACAGATGTACTAATTCTAAGCGGCTTGGTCCATGTCGGGAACCGATGTGGCCAGGAGCTCACGGCAATCGGCCAGCAAGCTATCCACCGATTGCAAAGCTTCAAGCTCCTGCGGATGGGGAGCCATCTGGTTTTGCAGCTGAAGCTCCATGGCCGCTAAGCGCTGCTCCAACTTGATCAGGCGATGGGACAAGGTGGCCAAGGTTTCGGCCAACCCCTCAGTGCTGCGCGTGATGCGGAAGGACAGCGGTTCCACGGGCTGAACCCAGACGTCAAGCGGATGACAACACAGAGACGGGCTTCGCTCAAGGGACGGCGGCTCAACCGCTCTGGACAGACGGGAAGGGATCGATACCTTTGGCCCAGTTCATCAAGCTGGGGACAGGTATGGCTGCTAAGCGCTACCAACTCATGGCATTGGCCCTGGGGCTGAGCTGCATGGGCAGCCTGCCGGCTGAAGCCAATGAAGCCGGGGATAAAGGAGCCGAGATCTATTGCTTCATGCGCAAGACGGGCAATTCCCACAACGTCAGCTGGAAAGCGGCTTACGAGCGCATCAAGCGTCAGGGCAATGGCCTGTTTAAAACCTCGCCGAAACACGCGGCCGTGATGATGACCGAAAGCGTGGTCACCGCACAGGACAAGTTCAGGGACTGCGGCAAGTACCTGGGCGCGCTTTATTCCGGCAGCGAAACCGCGGGCAAAGACTTTGATGCCGGCTTAAGCAACGAGAGCAGCACCAGCGACGACGACCGCTACAGCTACTAACGGGTCATGGGCAAGGGTCAGCTGACCAAAGCCATCGGTGTGGGGATGGGGTTGGTGATCCTGGGTGCTTGCCGCTCCAGTCAGTTGGAGGCGGACAGCTGCTTAGCCGATGTGGAAGCCAATGCCCTGGACAGAGCCTTGCAGCGCTGCAATCGGGTGGTGAAAGCCCATCCCCAGGATCCGCGGCCCCGCAACGATCGCTTTTTGCTGCACACCCTGCTGCAAAACAAGGACGCCGCCTGCCAAGACATCACCCATGCCGCTGCACTGCTGCAAGCCAGCGAGGCGAGCAATCACAACGACCTGCGCGCCGAAATTTTGGTGCGGGCTGACAGCTGCCGTTAGCTCTGCAGCAATTCATCGAGCATGCGCGCCAAACCTTGGCGGCGCAGCTGCCGCCGCTGACGCCCCAGCACCACTTCAATCCGCTCGGATTTGCTGAGGATCAAGCCATCCACCAAGGCATCAGCCCCCCCCAGCTGAAGCCAATGGCATTCCACGGTGCGGCGGGTGCCAAAACGGTGGCAGCGATCCTCCGCCTGCTCAGCATCACCGGGGGTCCAGGGACGCTCGAGCAGGATCACCTGAGAAGCCCGCTGCAAGCCAAGACCCAAGCCAGCAACGCCATAGGTGGCCAGCAGCAAATTGGAGTCGCCCCGTTGAAAGCGCTGCAGCCGCTGCAGCCGCTCGCTGGGATCCACCAGGCCGGTGAGCAGCTCACCGCCGCGCAAGCGATGCAGCTGCAGCAGCGGCCCGCGAAAACCGCTGAACACCACCACCGGATCACCCGAACCTTGCAGCTGATCAAGCAGCTGCTGCAGGGCAACCAACTTGTGAAAGGAGCCCAGTTGTCTCAGCGCGGTGAGCAGGGCCAAACGCTCCGCATCGGAGCGCACCAAGCCGGCCGCTGCGCGCTTGCGGTAGGCCTCCAAACGCTGCTGCAAAGCCCGATCAAACTGATGCTGAGCCTCGGGCTTGAGCACCACCGCATGGAAGCGGCGCAACTTCGGTGGCAGATCCAAGCAATCGCGTTTGCGGCGATGCAGCAACTGGGGCCGCAGCAGACGCTGGAGCTCATCAAGGCGGCTGGCCCCTTGGCAGTCCCACACCATGCGCGGGCCACTCTGACGCCAATGCCCGTTGCAAAACAGGGTTTCGTAGGCCTGACGATCCCGGGCTAAGGGATGGCCGATGGCCATGAGCAACGGCAGCAGTTGAACAGGCCGGCCGTTTTTTAACGGCGTGCCCGTCAGTAGCCACACCGCCCGCATGCGTGGATGGCGCGCCAAACGCAACAGCGCCTGGGTGCGCTTGGCCTGACTGTTCTGGGCGAAATGGGCTTCATCCACCACCAACACACAGCCCCCATCGGGCGGCTCCTGCGGCAGGCGAGCCCAACTCAACAATTCGGGGCTGAGCTGCAACGCCAGCGCCTCGCGGCGCCAATGGTCGTGAAGCCCCACAGGTGCCACCACCAGCAAACGGGTGGCACTGCAGCGCAGCAAGGCCCGTGCGGCAGCCAACGCAGTCAGCGTTTTGCCTAGGCCCATTTCATCGGCCAACACCGCCCCGCGGCGTGCCAACAACCAGCGCACCCCTGCCCGTTGATGGGCCAGCAGCTGGCGGCCGTCGGAGAGGGGCTGCTGCAAATCAGCTGCAGCAATCAGCTCACGATGAGCTGGCAGGGGCGGTAATGGGCAGCGCACCTGGTCGAGCCACTGCTGCAGCGCCGGATCAATGGGAAAACGCTCACCGAAGTGCTGCGTCAGCTGCCAGGCCGCGTCGAAAGGGAAAACCCAACCACCTTGGCGTTGCTGCCAGCGGCCGCGCGGTCTGATCCGCCGAATCTGGGCTTGGCTAACGGGATCTGGCGGGCAACGAAACAGGACGTCGCCAGCAGCTGTGAGTGAAAGACCGTTGCCCACAATCTGCTTGGCCATTCATAAATTTAAGCCGCATCAGCCGGAAAACAAGAGCGCCTAACCCGCTGGCCAAAGTGCAATCTGCAGCACATTGACAGCCGAACAATCATCCGCAGACTTGGGCCAAATCCGGGAGATTCGGATGCATCAGAGCGATGCGGTGTTCCTCGAGGAACTCTGTCCCAAGCTCCGCGTCCGACGGTGGCGTCAATCTCTCCACGAATACACCGGGCATACCTGCATCTACTGCGGCAAGCCATCGGAATCCATCGATCATGTCTGGCCCCGCAGCCGCGGTGGCCTCAGCGTGACTGAGAACTGTGTGCCGTCTTGCCTCTCCTGCAACGGGCACAAAAGCGACTCCGATGCCTTCCAGTGGTATCGCCGTCAACGCTTTTACGATCCCCGCCGCGCCATGGCCATCCGCGCCTGGCTCGACGGTGATTTGAGGCTGGCCGTTCGCCTCCTGCAATGGGCAA
>CAJWAH010000085.1 GCA_913020095.1 uncultured Synechococcus sp. | reverse complement strand
TTGAGGCCCTCGACGAGATCTCGGCGATCCAGGCCAAAGCGAGCCCAGTCTTCGGCCACCCGCAAGCCCTCACGGGCACGATCCAGGTTGGCGTCCAGCAGCCGCAGCACCGCCGGATCAACGCCTTCAGAAGAAATGGTCAAGCCACTGGGGCCAGTGCTGTCTTCTATTTAGCCTGAGCGGGCTTATGGCAACCCCAGTGGCCAACGAAACCAAGCCGGCGCCCCCGGTCAGCAACACCGACAGCCCGATGCTGACCCTGATCTGGGGTGCCGCCTTGCTGGGCGGAATCGGCGCCTTCATCGCTTGGGGCCTCACCCACGCCTACCCCGGCAGCTGAGCGGCCGCCAGTAGGGCCCTGGCCTGATCGGCATCGCGGCTGATTTGGCCGGTGAGCTCATCAAGCGAGCCAAAGGCCTGCTGGCCCCGCAACCACTGCAGCGGCTGCACCCGCAGGCTGTCGCCGGCCAGATCCACCTCGGCATCGAGCAGGTGCACCTCCACCGCCGAGGGGGCCTCTGGATCGATGGTGGGCTGGCGGCCCAGGTTCATCACCGCAGGCATCGCCTGCTGGCTGTCGCCGCGCCATGCCCAGGCGGCATAGACGCCCTCTTTGGGCAGGCATTTGCGGCCATCCACTTGCAAATTGGCGGTGGGCCAGCCCAAGCCGCGCCCCAAGCCGCGGCCGCGCACCACCTGGCCGCTGAAGCGATAGGGCCGCTGCAGCAAACGCTCAGCCTCAACCAGATCAGCCTCGGCTAAGGCCTGGCGGATGCGGCTGCTGCTGTAGCGGCTGCCGCCTTCATCCAGCAGCGGCAGCACCTCCACCGCCATGCCGCAAGCAGCGCCCAAGCGCTGCAGGTCCTCCGGACCGCCGCTGCGGCGGTTGCCAAAGCGGAAGTTTTCACCGATCACCACCGCCCCGGCCTGCAGCTGATCGCGCAGCACCTGCTGCACAAACTGCTCCGGGCTCAAGGCGGCCAGCTGCAAATCAAATGGCACCAGCACCAACTGCTCGATGCCCAACGGCCCCAGCACGCTGAGCTTTTCGTTGGGCAGATCCAGCCGCAGGCGCGGCTCACCGGCCAGCACCTCACGCGGGTGGGGCCAGAAGGAAAGCACCGTGGGCACCAGAGCCGGCGAACCGGCCGCCATGGCCACGGCGTGCGCGATCACATGGCGGTGCCCGGCATGGACGCCATCAAAACTGCCGAGCGCTAACGCGGTTGGCCTGCAGGCTTGCTCAGGAGAAAGGAGCGCAATCAAGGCCCAAGGCCGTGCCAGAGCCATGCTCCCATGGCACCTTGGAGGCGGTGACACAAGGCCATGGCCGACCGTCTTGAGCTGCAACGCATCGCTTCAGCCTTCCGCGTAGTCGGCTGGGGAGCGTTTTGGAGTCAGCTCACCCTGGCGCTGGTGAGCGCTGGCGTGCTGGCCTTCAACAGCATTGGCAGTGAACTGGTCAGCAACCGCGACAAGGCCATCGGCCTGGGCCCAGGCCTCTCGCTCACCACCCTGGCGCTATTGATCCTGGCCTGGGGCGTCTGGCAGGACTGGGGCCTGGTGCGCATCAGCCGTTCCCTGGCCAGCGGCAGCAGCTCAATCCCCTCAAAAGCCGAAACCCGCGCCCAGGTGAAGCGCCATCTGCTGGCCAGCTTGGTGGGCATCACCTTTGCGGCGATTGGCTATCAAGCCCTCTCCGGCAGCCTCACCTTCCAGGCCTCGATTCAGCAGCCTGGCCTGACCGGCACCAGCGTTGGCAACAACGCCATCACGTCGCTGGAAATGTTCTCGGTGATGGCCAACACCCAAGCGCTCACCGGCCATTTGATTGGCCTGTGGGTCAGCCTCTGGCTGCTGCAGCGTCTGGCGCGGCGCTAACCCCAGCAATCGGCAAAGGCGGCAGCGCCCCACGCCAGAACAGTTCGGGCTGCAGCGGCGTCAGCGCCACCCCGCCGCCTTGCACCTGGGCCACATCGGTGGGCCAGTCCTTGGGCCCTGTGCCAGCGGCCTCAAAGTCGTTCACCACCTCTCCGGCCAGCCAGTAGTAGCTGCGCCCGCGCGGATCAAAACGCTGATCAAATTGATCCACATAGCGGCGCACCCCCGGGCGGCACCAGCGCACCGGGCCAATGCGATCAGGCGGCACCGCCGGCACGTTGAGGTTGAGCAGCAGCCCCTCCGGCCAGCCGCCAGCGAGGGCGCTTTCGGCCACATCCATGGCCTGAACCGCGGCCCCATCGAACTGGCGCCAATCAAAACAAGCGCTGCTCACCGCCAACGCCGGCAGCCCCTCCAAGGTGCCCTCCATGGCGGCCGCCACGGTGCCGGAATAGATCACATCGGAGCCCAGATTCGGGCCATGGTTGATGCCGCTGAGCACCAGATCCGGCGGGGTCTCCAGCAGCTTGCCCAGGGCCAACTTGACGCAATCCGATGGCGTGCCGCTGCAGGCCCACGCCCGGATGCCATCGGCAAACAGGCCATCGGCATGCTCGGCGCGAATCGGGCTTTGCAGGGTCAGCCCGTGGCCGGTGGCGGAGCGCTCTTGATCGGGGCACACCACCGTGACGCTGTGGCCCCGGCGGGCGGCTTCATGGGCCAGCGCTTTGATGCCTTCGGCAAAGACCCCGTCGTCATTGCTGATCAGGATCTTGAGGGGGGAAGCCATCGAAAGGCGATACTGCCCCACGCACGTTAGGCCGACTCCCTTGAGCAGCGCTCCCACCCTGGAGGAGATCACCAGCGCGTTGGAGGCCCTGGAGGCGGAGGCCGCTGCGGCGATTGCTGAAGCACCCGATGCCGCGGCCCTCGAGCAGCTGCGAATCGATCTTTTAGGCAAAAAAGGCAAGCTCTCCGGCGTACTGGGCGCCATGGGCAAGCTGCCCGGTGATCAGCGCCCGGTGGTGGGCCAGCGGGCCAATGTGCTGAAAACCCAGGTGCAATCGCTGCTGCAGGAGCGCCAAAGCGCCCTCAAAGAAGCGGCGCTGGAAGCCCGCATCGCCAGCGAAACCATTGATGTCACCCTGCCGCCGGTGTACACACCCGCCGGCCATCGCCATCCGCTGCTGAGCACCACCGACTCGATCGTCGACATCTTCTGCGGCCTCGGCTACCGGGTGGTGGAAGGCCCCGACATCGAGAGCGACTACTACAACTTCTCGGCCCTCAACATCCCCGAGGAGCATCCCGCCCGGGACATGCAGGACACCTTCTACCTGCCGGGTGATCGCCTACTGCGCACCCACACCTCACCGGTGCAGATTCGCCATCTCGAATCCAACCCTCCACCGGTGCGGGTGATCGCCCCCGGCCGCGTCTACCGGCGTGATGCCGTCGATGCCACCCACTCACCGGTGTTCCACCAGGTGGAGGTGTTGGCCATTGATGAAGGGCTCGATTTCAGCCACCTGCGCGGCACAGTGAGCCACTTCCTCAAGGCCTTCTTTGGTGATCTGCCGGTGCGCTTCCGGGCCAGCTACTTCCCCTTCACCGAACCCAGCGCCGAGGTGGATGTGCAGTGGCGCGGCCGCTGGCTCGAGGTGATGGGCTGCGGCATGGTCGACCCCGCCGTGCTGGAGGGCATGGGGCTCGACCCCGAACGCTGGAGCGGCTTTGCCGCGGGCCTCGGCGTTGAGCGCTTCTGCATGGTGCGCCACGGCATCGACGACATTCGCCGCCTGTTCACCAGCGATCTGCGTTTTCTCGAACAGTTCTGAGTCAAGCGGGCTGAGGCTGCTTAGGTTCCGGCTAGAGGCCTTTGGCAGCCGGCCATGTCCGTGCTCTCGGTGTTCGATGGCTCCGCGCGCGCGCTGGAGATCGCGCGGGTTGTCACCCGTTATGAGTGGTCCTTTCTTTCACAGCTCCTCAACCGAGGCGATGCCGCTGAAACGCGCCTGCCCCAGCCGCAGGTGCTCTGCCAGATCCTGATCGAGCTGGGCCCGGTCTACGTGAAGCTTGGCCAGCTGCTGAGCACCCGCCCGGATCTGCTGGCCAAGGACTACATCGATGCCCTCAGCAGCCTGCAGGCCGATGTGCCGGTGGAGCCCTGGGAGCAGATCGAGCCGTTGATGCGCGAAGCGCTGGGCCAAGGGGTGGATCAAGCCTTTGGCCACTTTGAGCGCGAACCGATCGCCGCCGGCAGCATCGGCCAGGTGTATCGGGCCAACCTTCACGACAACACCCCGGTGGCGGTGAAGGTGCTGCGGCCCGGCATCGAGCAGCTGGTCCAAGAAGACGGCCGCTTGCTGCGCAAGATCGCCAGCTTGGCCTCAGCCACCGCCTTAGGCGCCAGCTACGACCTCGAAGGCCTGGCGGATCAGGTGCTGCAGGCGATTGGCCGCGAGCTGGATTTCCGCGTGGAAGCCGGCAACACCATGAAGTTGCAAGGGATCTTGGGGCGCTCGAAGTTTGTGCCCAACGGCAGCCTCAAGGTGCCCAACGTGGTGCCGGCCCTCTCCAGCCAGCGGGTGCTGGTGCTCGAGTGGATTGATGGGCACAACATCCTTGGCGAGGAGGCCAAAGCAGCCCTCACCCAGCACGGCTCCACCATCGATGCGGCCACCAAGGCGCTGCTGGGGGCGTTTGTGGAGCAGTACTTCGTGGAAGGCTTCTTCCACGCCGATCCCCACCCCGGCAACCTCAAGGTGGATGGCGATGGCGTCATCACCCTGCTCGATGAGGGGATGGTGGGGATGTTTGATCCCCGCAGCCGCACCACGCTGCTTGATCTGGTGCTGGCCCTGATCAACCAAGACGGGGCCCGCGCCACCGACCTGTTGGTGCAATTGGCCCCGCCGCCAGCGGGGGTGAAGGTGGACCGGCGGCAGCTGCAAAGTCAGCTGCAACAACTGATCGCCAGCAGCTTCTCCAAACCGCTGCAGGAGCTCAATTTCGCCATCTTCCTGGCCGAGCTGCTGCAGCTGGCCAACAAGGTGGGGCTCAGGGTGCCGGGCACCATCGGCCTGTTTGTGAAGTCGGTCACCAACCTTGAAGGCGTGGGGGGATCGCTCAACCCCAACTTCAGCTTCACCGCCGAAATGCAGCCGCTGGTGGGGCAGCTGCTCAGCGATTCGATGCTGCTGCCCAAAGAGCGGATGATGCAGTTCGGGCTGGATCTGCGCAGCTTCAGCATCGATGCCCCGCGCCAACTCAGCCAGCTGCTGCGCCGCTTCAGCAGCGATGAGCTGGTGTTCTCGCTGCAACTCGAAGGCCTTGAAGCCCTGCGCACCAGCCTTGAGCGGCTCTCGCAAAGGGTGTCGCTGGCGATCCTGGTGGCCTCACTGCTGCTCAGCGCCACCTTGATGGCCTCCTTGGCCCAGCAGGAGCTGCTGCGCACCGTGAGTGAAGGCCTTTTCATCAGCGCCACCCTGTTTGGCCTCTGGCTGATCGTTTCGCTGCTGCGCTCCGGCCGCAGCGGACGCACTTAACGAAGTCTTGGGAACTGAGAAAGCCCGCCTAAACTCAGGCACCCACTTGCTCGTGACCGGTGCCCTGTGCCGGACTGATCGTTAACGACGGCAAGGATCTGGCCATTGAAACGGCCGACCGGATCGAAGCACGCCTCACCGAGGCGGGTTGGGATGTGGTGCGCGCCAGCAGCTCTGGCGGAATGGTGGGTTTTGCCAACCCCGATCAAAGCTTGCGGCTGCTCGGCTATGCGGCCTGCGTGCCACCCGGCTTCACCTCAGCGATGGATGTGGCGATCGTGCTGGGCGGTGATGGCACGGTGCTCTCAGCAGCGCGGCAAACGGCGCCCGTGGGCGTGCCGATGCTCACGATCAACACCGGCCATTTGGGCTTTCTGGCTGAAACCTATGTGAGCCACCTGGAAGAGGCCCTCGAGCAGCTGATCAGCCGCGAGTGGACCGTTGAAGAACGCAACCTGGTTGTGGTGAGCGTGCTGCGCGGCGACCAGCGGCGCTGGGAGGTGCTCTGCCTCAACGAGATGGCACTGCACCGCGAACCGCTCACGAGCATGTGCCATTTCGAGATCGCCATCGGTCGCCATGCGCCGGTCGATATCTCCGCTGATGGGGTGATCCTCTCGACGCCCACGGGATCGACGGCCTATGCCCTCAGCGCTGGCGGCCCGGTGATCACGCCCGATTGCCCGGTGCTGCAGCTCACCCCGATTGCGCCCCACTCGCTGGCCTCCCGGGCGCTGGTGTTCAGCGATAGCGAGCCCGTCACGATCTTCCCGGCCACCCCTGAGCGGCTGATGATGGTGGTGGACGGCAGTGCC
>CAJWAH010000084.1 GCA_913020095.1 uncultured Synechococcus sp. | reverse complement strand
TTGACGAGGACACGCTGTCTACGTTGCTCGAAGCCGGTGTGCCACGACGCCTCGCCAATCACGTCGCCCACTTGTTCGTGCGCGACCCGCTGGTCATCTACCATGGGAGCGTTGAGGAAGTGGATGACTCCAAGTCGTCAGAGCACTTCGAGGTGAGTTCCACACGCACGTTGGGCGAGTCCGTTCAGCGCGTTGACGCGTGCCGTTGAGGTTGCCAGAATGTGCAATCCACCAACTGGCAAAGCGTTCGCTGGAAGCCGCCCGCACCGGGTGCCGACATGGGGTGGCGCGTTGAGTTGCGCACGATGGAGGCCCAGGTACGGTGTTCTTGTTGCGTGTGGCGTGTGCCAGTTTGGTTGCGCTAACGTGAGAACCGTCTTTTGCTGTTGCGTGCCGCGCAGTTCACTGATTTCGAGAATGCTGCTTTCTCTGTGTTCGCGGCGTTGATCAACCGTGTGGTGCTGTTCTTCGACTTGAACATGTACATCCCGCTAAGCAAGGTGGACGAGAACATGCACCGTGCCCACCAACGCAAAAGCCAGGCCGCTGGCGAGAGCCGCTAGGGCAATCACCAGCGCGGGTTGCAGTGGCAAGCGGCCCTGGCGCCAGTGGGCCCAGCTGCCAGCAGCGGTGGTGGGAACAATGGCCAAGGTGCTGGTGGCTAGCGCCTGATGGGGCTCCAAACCAAGCGCCAACAACAGCGGCGAGAAAATCAAGCCGCCGCCAATCCCCAAAAAGCCCGACAACAGACCGGCGAGGATGCCTAACGGCAGCAGCAACAGCAGCTGGAGCATCCCCTCCCATCGCAATCGGCCCCAGCTTCGTTGATCCACGGCCAACGTTGGGGCCTCTATCCGGATCTGAACAGCTGCGGCAGCGTGCAGATGGGGTTGGATCGCTGGATGCTGAGCCAGCTCAGCGAGGAGCAGCCGGTGCTGCTGCGCTTCTACCAATGGCAGCAGCCCACCCTCTCGCTGGGGCATCACCAGGGCCCTCTCCCCAACAGTGCAGGGCTGGATATCCCTGTGGTGCGCCGACCCACCGGCGGAGCGGCCGTGCTCCATGGCGGCGATCTTTGTTATGCCATCGCCTTGGCGCAGCCGCCCCGCGGGCAGCGACGCGCCTACCGGCTGCTGAACCAGTGGTTGCAAGCGGGCTTTGCGCAATTGGGCAGCGCCTTGGTCGATGGCAACAGCGAGCAGCAACGCGGGCAACAGAATTGCTTTGGCCAAGCCACCGGGGCTGATTTGGTCGACCCGCTTGGCATCAAACGGATCGGCAGCGCCCAGCTTTGGCAGCGGGGGCGGCTGCTGCAGCACGGTTCGATTCCCTTGCAGCCACCAGCAAAGCTCTGGCAGCAGCTGTTCAATGAGCCAGCCCCACCGGCGCTACCTGAGGCCTTCAGCCCCAACAGGCTGCGCCAGGTGTTGCTGCAGCAAGCCGAGCAGTGGTTGTTGGATTCAAAGCCGAATCAGTTGGGTTGGCCCGAGGAGCCCGAGCGGTTGGCCGCCATCACTTCAGGCAAGGCCGCCACGGTTTCCGCCACAGGCCCCAGCGACAAGCCCAAGGGGTAGGCGCCTTGGCGGCGGGCCTGCTCCAGCAAGGGCTGGGGCAACCGCACCGACAGCCGCCGCATCACCGCTTCTGAGAGCTCAGGGCGCTCCAAGGTGCCCACGGGCAACCCGGCTGGATTGAGCACCAGCAAGCGGCCCTGCTGCGAGTCCTCCAACGCCAACACCGCCCGCCACAGGGGCGCGGTTTCGGAAATCGAGGGCAGTTCAGTGAGGGGCTGCTGGTGCTGCTCGAGGGTTTCCACATCCCAGCGCTGCACGGGCACCTGCTTGAGGGGCTGATCATCAATGAACCCCTTCCAGCGCCCCCCTTGGCAGAGCAGCACCCAATCCGGGCGCGGCGAATCATTGGAGAGGCGCATCTGGCTGAGATCCCGCAGGGTTCTGCCGGGCTCCATCACCCGCAAGCGGCGGCTGACGGAATCTTTCACCTGCAGATGCTGCAGCGCCCGCTGCAGGGCAAGCAGCTGCAGTTGGTTGCGGGAAGCGCCCAGGGCAAACCAGCCCAACAGCAGCAGCCACAGCCCACCAAAAGAGCCCGTGCGCAGGAACAGGAACACGCCCAACACCACCCCCATCCACCCCAACAGCTGCCCGCAGCGGGTGGCCGTGCGCACGCCCTTCTCGCGGCTGCCACTGGCCTGCCACACCAGAGCTTTGACGATCTGACCACCATCGAGGGGCAAACCGGGCAGCAGGTTGAACAAAGCCAGCAGCAAATTGAGCTGGGCCAGCACCAGGGCCACCTCCCCCAGGGAGGGCTGAAGGTGACTCAAAGGATGCACAGCCACCGCCAAGAAGAAGGCCAAGAGCGCACTCACCGCTGGGCCAGCGGCGGCCACCAACAGGGCACCCATGGGGGTGGCGGGATCCCGCTCAACGGAGGCCACTCCGCCCAGCATGAACAGGGTGATGCTGCGCACCTTCACGCCAAGGCGCAGCGACATCAGCGAATGGCCGAGTTCGTGCAGCACCACAGACAGGAACAGCAGCAGCGCTGTGAGAAATCCGTAGGCAGGGTTGCCGTCAAATTGCTGGCTGAACAACACCGTGGCCAGCACCAGAACAAACAGCCAGCTGGGATGGATATAAAGCGGAATTCCGGCCAGGCTCATCACCTTCCAGCCCTGGCCCTGTGGGGCGTTGCTCACCTGCTTGCCCCCGTTTGACAACCACCATCCTAGAAACGCTGTCATGGCTGCACAGCTGAAAATCTGCGGACTGATGCAACCGCCGCAAGCGGCGGCTGTGGCGGAGCTCGGCGCCAATGCCATCGGGGTGATCGCCGCTCGCCGCTCCGCCCGCTTCTTACCCCCAGACCAGCGGCCAGCCCTATGGGAGGCCGTGGCAGGCACCAACCCCAACTGCTGCCGTGTGCTGGTGGTGGTGAATCCCAGCGACAGTGAGCTGGAGAGTTTGCGGCCTGAGCAGGGCCATCAACTGCTGCAGCTGCATGGGGAAGAAACGCCAGAGCGCTGCCAGCAACTGCGCGCTGAACTGGGCTTGCCCCTGTGGAAAGCCCTGCGGATTCGCAGCGCCGCTGACCTCAAGCGGGCTGAGGCCTACAGCGCCGTGGTGGATGGCTTGTTGCTCGATGCCTGGAGTGACTCGGCCCATGGCGGCACGGGCGAGCGCTTGCCGCTGCAATGGCTGCAGGGGTTTGAGCCGCTGCTGCCCTGGTGGCTCGCCGGCGGGCTCGGCCCCAGCAATGCCCGCGAGGCTCTTGAGCAGCTGGCGCAGCAGGGGCTGACGCCCACGGGCCTCGATGCCAGCAGCGGCGTGGAGCAAGCGCCGGGGCTGAAAGATTTGCAGCTGGTGGAGGCGCTGATCAAAGCCGTTCACGGCTGAAATGCGCACAATTCAGCTAGTTGCTCTGCCGCCATGCCGGCTCCATGGCTGTTGGCCCAAGGACTGCTGATGGGTTGCCAGTTGATCGGCGGTCAACTGGAGTGCGTGCCGGGGATGGATCACCTCAAGCCGCAGCAGCAAATCAAGGTGCTCAAGCAGCAAATTGATGCCAGCAGCCAGCGAGCCTCTGAGCTGCAAGCGGCGATTCAAACCTTGGGTGAGCTGGAGCTAGCGGGCGAAGCCATCGCCGGGCAGGTGATTGAAGCCCGCTGGTTGGCAGCCAAGCCAGCAGGAGCAAAGCCCACATTGATCCACTGGTACCGGCAAGGGGAATCGGGCTGGTTGCTGATTCCCGGTGCCGTTGGCAGCAGCTACACCGCTCAACCCAGCGATGTGGGGCTGGAGTTGATGGCTGTGGCGATTGTGATCACCCCGGAGGGGCACCGGCGCGTGGCCTCAGCACCGCTGGGGCCCGTGGGGCCTTAGCCCAGCATCGATTCCTGCTGCTTCACCAACTCAAAGAACTCGGCCTTGAGGCTGGGGTCGTGGCGGAAATCACCGCGTACAACGGAGTTCACCATGCTGGTTTGGGGCTCTTTCACGCCGCGCCACTTCATGCAGTAGTGCTGAGCCTTCACCAGGATGGCCAGGCCCTTGGGCTCACACAGCCGCTCGATTTCATCGGCCAGGATCATCACCGCTTCCTCTTGGATGTGAGGACGGGAGAAGACCCAATCGGCCACGCGGGCGAACTTGCTCAAGCCAATGACGCTCGAACCAGGCTTGATGCCAATCCAGCAGTTCCCCAGGATCGGGACCAGGTGGTGTGAACAAGCCGAACGCACCGTGATCGGACCCACGGTGTAAATCTCATCGAGATTTTTGACGTTGGGGAAGCTGGCGATCTTGGGCTGCTGGAGATAACGGCCCTTGAACACCTCCTGGAGATACATCTTGGCGACGCGCTCCGCCGTCTCCTCGGTGTTGTGGTCGCGCTCGATATCAATCACCAGCGAGCGCAACAGATCGCGCACCTTGTCGGTGACTTCCTGCTGCAGCAGCTCAAGCTCGCCGGGCTTGAGGTGGTCAGCGATGTTGTCGTTGGCCAGGTAGGGGGCATTGGCCGCTTCCAAGCGGGCCCGAATCACGTCGCTGATGGAACGCGGCAGGGTCTTACTGATGCTGCGGGCCACGGCGGAGCCATCCAGCACAGGCGAACCAATGGAAGGAGAAGCAGACGCCATTGCAGTGGTGTCGTCGAGTGCGGTCATGGAGCTCAGAGCGCGCCAGCGGCGGGCATGAGGGTGATGTCCTCCAGCAGGAGCTGGGGGGGTTGCTGCGCGATGTGCAGCAGGGTGTCAGCGACCTTGGCCACGGGGAGCATGGCACAACGATCAAAGTCCGCCTGCACCGTGGGGGTATCCCACAGCGGAGTGTCCACAGCGCCCAAAGTCAGGGTGCTGAGGCGGATCCCATGTTGCCGTTCGTCTTCGGCGAAACAGCGCGTTAGAGCTTGAACCGCCGCCTTGCTGGTGCAGTAGGCCCCCCAACCGGGGAAAGCCGAGCGCGCCGCGTGGCTGCTGATGTTCACGATCAAGCCGCCGCCTTGGGCACGAAGCCCTGGCAGCACGGCCTGACAAACCTGAAACACGCTGGTGACGTTGAGCTGCATCAGCCACTGCCACTGCTCCAAGCTCACCTCAGAGAGGGAAGCGGTGAGCGCAGCACCGGCGTTATTGATGACCACCGCAGGGGTGCCCTCCTGCTGCTGCAAGCGGGCAATGGCCGGTGCAATGGCAGCAGGATCACTGAAGTCGACGCATTCAGTGGCCACCGAAACCCCAAAGGAGCGGCAGCGCTGAGCGACGTCTTCAAGGGCATCAGCTGAACGCGCCATGAGCTGGAGAGACCAGCCCGCTTCAGCAAAACGCTGGGCGGTGGCAGCGCCGATGCCCCGGGAAGCCCCGGTAATCAGTGCAGTCGAAGACAACAACAAAAAAGGAACGTGGACAAACCGGCCGAACGACCAGTTCTTTAAGGAATATTACGCGCTGGCTGACGATTCCTGGGTGTCTGACGTAGCAGCAGCATCCATCTCGGGATGCTCTAAGTAGCGACCAATGCGGCGGTACTTGCCGTAGCGCTGATCCATCAACTCTTGGCGTGACAGGGAAGTGAGCTGATTGAGCTCCTCACACAGAGCCGTGCGCAGGGTGTCTGCAGCCTGCAACGGAGCCCAGTGATTGCCGCCAGACGGTTCGCCAAGCACCCGATCAACGATGCCCAGCTGGCTGAGATCACGGGCGGTGATCTTCAGGGCTTCGGCCGCAGTGGAGGCCTTAGCGGCATCGCGCCACAGGATCGAAGCGCAGGCTTCAGGGCTGGCCACCGTGTAAACGGAGTGCTCAAACATCATCAAACGATCGGCGACGCCAATGCCCAAGGCACCGCCGGATCCCCCTTCCCCAATGACGGTGGCAATCACCGGAACCTCCAGGGCAAACATCTCGCGCAAGTTCACGGCGATGGCTTCGCCCTGACCGAGTTCTTCGGCCTTCAGGCCGGCATAGGCACCGGGGGTGTCGATGAAGCTGATCACCGGCAGGCCAAAGCGTGAGGCGTGCTGCATCAAGCGCAAGGCCTTGCGGTAGCCGCCGGGTGAGGCCATGCCGAAGTTGCGGGCCACGTTCTCTTTGGTGTCACGCCCTTTTTGGTGGCCGATAAAGAGCACCGCGCGGCCATCGAGCCGCCCAAGGCCGCCCACCAAGGCTTGGTCATCGCTGCCGGAGCGATCACCGTGCAACTCAATCCAGTCGTCGCTGAGCAGCTGGATGTAATCGAGGCAGCTGGGTCGCTGG
>CAJWAH010000083.1 GCA_913020095.1 uncultured Synechococcus sp. | reverse complement strand
CGAGCACCTGGCTGTGTTTGAGCATGAATCAGCATGTAATCTACGAGTAGGGATGCAGGATACTTACTGTCTGGTACTATATCCGTTCGATAATTATACACCCCCACCCATCTCGAGGCCCATCGGGACTACCAAGCAGGGTCTCCAAGACCGTCGCCGTCGCTATAACTCGTCCAACAGGGCCGACCTGGGGCGGGCAGCGCCGCTTCGTAATGTCGGCCGTGGCCAGTGCTGCCCGGAGCGCCGTTGGCCTCCGGAACCGCCGCCGCTCCACTGGTGGCGAGCGCTGCCGGCGTGCGGCTTCAATCCAGCCAGCTGCAAGCCATGGGCCAGCAGGCTTTGGCGCACGGCAGCGGCTGAGCAATACGTGGTCAACCGGCCTCGGGGCGCCAGGCATTGGCTCACCAGCCCAAGGAATTCCTGGCTCCAAAGCTGCGGGCACACACCGGGTGAAAAGGCGTCATGGATCACCAGATCGCAGCGCCCAGCCAACTGGCTTTGCAGCGCCCGCAGGGTTTGACGCGCATCACCCCAATGAATCGTGGCGGCTCGCTCCTGCAGCGCTTGGAGGATGCTGTTGGGCCACTGCTGCTGAAAGCGCTGATCAGCCAGGGCTAGCTGCAGCGGCTGGGGGTCGAGCTCCAAACCCCACCACTGCAATTGCAGCTGCCGCTGCTGGCAGGCCTCCAGCACCACGGCGGTGTTGGTTCCGGTGCCAACGCACAGTTCCAGCACCCGCAGCGTGCTGCCAGGCGCCAAACGCTCAAGCCCCGCCGGCGCAACAAAGGTGTCTTGGGCCTCTTGGATGGCCCCCCGGTTGCTGTGAAAGGCCTGGCCGTACTCCTCACTCCAGAGGCTGAAGCTGCCGTCCTTGCAGCGGTATGGCTTCAGCGGCTCTTCAGCTCCGCTGCAATCGGGCCAATTCATCCCAGAAACTTGGGTAGGACACCGCTGCAGCCTCGCTTTGGGCAATGGTGGTGTCGCCGCTGGCGATCAGCGCCGCCACCGCCAGGCTCATGGCCACGCGGTGATCGGTTTCGCTATCAACCTGGGCTCCTTTGAGCCGCTGGCCCCCGGGAATCACCATGCCGTCAGCGGTTTCCTCCAGCTCGGCGCCCATGGCACGGAGCTGTCTGGCCATCACGGCCAAGCGATCGGTCTCTTTGACCCGCAGCTCAGCGGCATCGCGGATCACGCTGGTGCCCTCGGCGCAGAGGGCTGCCACCGAGAGGATTGGAATTTCATCCACCAGCCTGGGGATCACGTCACCACCAATCTCAAAGGCCTTCAGCGGGCTGTGGCGAACACGCAGGTCTGCGACCGGTTCGCCGGCCACATCCCGTTGGTTGAGGACTTCGAGTGGCGCACCCATCTGCTCCAACACATCCAGGATTCCGGTGCGGGTGGGGTTGATGCCCACGTTTTCAATCGTGAGCTCGGTGCCGGGAACCACCAAAGCGGCGATCAGCCAAAAGGCAGCGGAACTGATGTCACCGGGCACCACCACGTGTTGTCCGTGGAGTTCACTGCCGGGCTGCACAACTGCGGTGGGGCCATCAGCCGCGTGCGGCTGGCTGATCAGCTCAGCGCCAAAAGCCCGCAGCATGCGTTCGCTGTGATCCCTCGAGAGCGCAGGCTCGATCACGGTGGTGCTGCCACTGGCGGTTAAACCTGCCAGTAACAGGGCACTTTTCACTTGAGCGCTGGCAACGGGTGTGCGAACCGTGCCGCCGCTCAGCACTTGCCCCGCAATCGCCAGTGGTGCTTTGTTGCCACCATCGCGCCCGTTGATCTGAGCCCCCATCTGAGCCAATGGCTTGGCCACCCGTGCCATGGGCCGCCGCCGCAGGGAGGCATCTCCATCGAGCACAAAATGGCGACCATCACGGCCAGCCAAAAGGCCCAGCATCAAGCGCATCGTGGTGCCGGAATTGCCGCAATCGAGCACCTGCGCGGGTTCTTGCAAACCATCAAGGCCCACACCTTCCACTCGCACCACACCACTGCTGTCGATCGCTGAGATGGTGACGCCCATGGCCCGCAGGCAGGCGGCGGTGCTCAAGGGGTCTTCAGCAGGCAGCAGGCCTTCGATGGTGGTGGTGCCTGTGGCGATGGCTCCAAACAGCAGAGCGCGATGGGAAATCGATTTGTCGCCGGGGACGCGCACTGAGCCGTGAAGGCTGCCGCCACCGCTGAGGCAGACGCTGCCCATAGCTGCTTGGAAGTTGCCCCCATGCTGCAGGACGGCACAGAACACAAAAGTTCAGAACGGTAGCGATTGCTACCAAATGCCATACAGTGTGAACACGTTGACCCCAGCAAGGGGTGCAGTCAGACCCGCGCCAGGCAACGGGGACGCGGGCAATACGTGGAGGTCCCCATGAACGTCCTCTCGATGATCAAAGACCGCCAAATCAAGGCTCAGCGCCGCTTTGAAGCTGAGTTGATGATGGCCAAGGCCTATCGCGGTGTCGCCTACGTCGACGTCCATCACGACACCCCAAGCGAGCAGCCCAGCCAGTGCTCGTACCGAGGTCAGAGCTACACCTGCTCCTGACTGTTGGGGGGCTTGCATTACTGCGCTGAAGCCATACCTTGCGACCAGTGCTGATCAGCCCCTATGCGCTCCGGCTTGTTGCTGTTGGTGCTCAGCTCGCTGGCCATTCCCCAGGCCGTTCGATCTGAGCCCCAACCGCCACCGGGTCTTTGGCTTCGTCAAGGTTGCGTGGATGGTCAGCAACTGATCTGTGATTACCGCTGGCAAGACGGCGACCCCAGTGGCTTTCCACTGATGTACAAGCAGGTCTCCAGCGGCCCCAACGACTCGGTTGAGCCGTTCGAATTTCTGTATCGCTGCACGCCCAAGCCAAAGGTGGTGCGCATCACCCGGGCTCAATCATTGGCCAGTGTTCATCGCTGGACAGCCCCCTCGGCGTTGCAACAGCACTGCCGCAGCGCCACTCAACCCAACATCAAGCCCTGATCGGGGTCCAGGCTGGCTTCCCAGCTGCGTTGGTCGTAGAGCAACTCCGCCACGCTCAGTTGGGAGAGCTCCCGCTCCACAGCCCGTTGCAACCGCTGTTGCAGTTGTTGTTCCAGCCGTTGTCCAGCTTGGCCAACGGCACCTTCTGCTGACTCGATCTCAAGGCTCAGCTGCCTGCGGCCGCCAACGGCATCGAGCACCTCTTGAACGCTGAGATCGTCGGCGCGCCGGCTCAGGCGATAGCCGCCTCTACGGCCTCGACGGGCCTCGATCAAGTGGGCCTGCCGCAATTGCAACAGGATTTGCTCCAGGCGCGCCTCCGGCAACTCCTGGCGTTTGGCCAGTTCAGGGCCCGACAGCACGCTTTGCGGAGACCGGGCCAGCTCAACCAAGGCGCGCAAGGCGATGGTTCCGGCGCGCGTCAGCATCAGCTCAACCGGTTCAGCACGTGTTCCAGCTGCAAACCAAACAGGCTGGGATCAGGTTCATTGCCCATCAGATCACCCAATCCCAGCTCCTGCCAGCGGGCATCGAGCTTGGCTTCGCTCTCGGCATCACGGCCCAAGGGCTCACCCCAATCGTGGCGTTTCTCGGGCCCCACTTTGGTGGTGGCATCGATCGCCAAACGGCCGCCGAGACCCAGCCGCTCACTGGCGAAATCCAAGGAATCAAACGGCGTGTCGTCGAGCACAAACAGATCCCGCTGCGGATCGACTTGAGCAGCGATGGCCCACACCACTTGACGCGGATCGCGCACGTTGATGCTCTTATCAACCACCACCACAAACTTGGTGTAGGTGAACTGGGGCAGTGCACTCCAGAAGGCCATGGCGGCACGACGGGCCTGGCCGGGGTAGGCCTTGTCGATGGAAATCACCGCGAGCTTGTAGCTCAAGGCCTCCATCGGCAAGAAAAAGTCGACGATCTCGCTGACTTGTTGACGCAGGATCGGCGTGTAGATGCGATTCAGCGCAATCGCCAACATCGCCTCTTCTTTGGGAGGCCGGCCACTAAAGGTGGTGAGCATCACCGGATCGCGCTTCTGGGTCATGCAGTGGAAGCGCACCAACGGCGAGGGTTCCTCCAGGCCGTAGAAGCCCATGTGGTCGCCAAAGGGGCCATCCCCCAGGGTTTCGCCCGGGGTGATGGTTCCTTCCAGCACGATCTCGCTGTGGCTGGGCACCTCCAGATCAACGGTTTTGCAGCGCGCCAAATGCACCCCTTTGCCGGCATACAAGCCGGCAAAGAGCCATTCACTGAGTTGCACAGGGATCGGTGTGGCGGCGGCCATCACCAGCAGCGGGTGCACCCCAAGGGCCACGGCGACCTCGAGTTTTTCGCCCCGTTCAGCCGCCTTGCGCAGGTGACGCGCGCCTCCGCGCACGCTCAACCAGTGCACGGTCATGCTGCGGGCATCCTGTTGTTGCAGCCGGTAGACCCCCACATTGGGAACCTTGGTTTCTGGGTCTTTGGTGATCACCAAACCCAGGGTGATCACCCGGCCGGCATCGCCGGGCCAGGGGCGAATCAGCGGCAGCTGATTGAGATCCAGCTCAGCCTCAGGCACCACCTTTTGATGGCAGCGGGGCGTCAGGTCACGGTCGGGTCTGGCTTTGACCAGATCCCAGAGCACACGGGAAAAGCTGGTTAGCTCCTTGAGCCCCTTCGGCGGTTTGGGCTGTTGCAACAGGGCCAGGCGGCTGCCCAGGTCTTCGAGCTCTTCGACCCGCTCGAGCCCCATGCTCCAGGCCACCCGCTCAACGGTGCCCAAGAGATTGAGCACCAGGGGCATCGAGCTCCCCTTCACGTTTTCAAATAGCAGGGCTGGCCCGCCCATAGCCAAGACGCGATCGGCGATCGCAGCGGCTTCCAGATCACCATCAACGGGGGCGGTGATGCGACGGAGCTGGCCTCGCTGCTCAACGAGCCGCAGGAAATCTTGTAGATCCTTTTGGCCCATGGCCCCGCGGCAAAGGGCCCTACTGTCGCGCACGCAAAAGCCAGCTGTTGCCCATGCGCCTGAGCTACTTCCACAGCCCCGATCGCGTTCCTGCCGAAGGCATGGCCGATGCCGCTGTTGCGATCGATGTGCTGCGGGCCACCACAACGATGGCTTGGGCGCTGCACAACGGGGCTGAAGCGATTCAGGCCTTTGCCGATTTGGCTCAACTTGATGCGGCAGCATCGGCCTGGCCGGAGGATCAATCACTGCGCGCTGGTGAGCGCGGCGGCCAAAAGCTGGAGGGGTTTGATCTGGGGAATTCGCCCTTGGCGGTCACACCTGATCGAGTCGGCGGCCGGCGCATTTTTATGAGCACCACCAATGGCACCCGAGCCTTGGATCGTGTGCGCACCGCTCCGATGCTGTTCACAGCAGCGCTGGTGAACCGCAGCGCTGTGGCCCAGCGGCTGCTGCAGCACCGCCCTGAGCAGATCTGGATGGTGGGAAGCGGCTGGGAAGGGGCGTACTCCTTAGAAGACAGCCTCGCGGCCGGTGCGCTGGCGGATGCCCTGCTCGAGGGCAGTGGTGTGAGCCTGCTGGAGCTGGCCGGCAACGATGAAACCTGCGCCGCCCATGCCCTCTGGCAGCAATGGAAGGACCAGCCCGAAGCCCTACTCAGGTTGGCGAGCCACGGCCAGCGTTTGCAGCGTTTGGGCGATCACGATGCCGATTTGGCCTGCTGCGCGGCCCTCGACAGCCTCACGGTGGTTCCAAGCCAGGACGAACCGGGTGTTTTGCGGTTGAGCTGATTACAGTCTTTAGCGATTGGGTGATCTGTGGTGAAGAGCTTTCTGGCTGCGGCGTTGCAGTGCACGAGCACCCCTGATCCAGATTCGAATTTTGTCCAGATTGAGGAGCTCATTGATCTGGCGGCCCGTCGCGGGGCTGAGTTGGTTGGCCTGCCCGAAAATTTCGCCTTCTTAGGTGCTGAGAACAAACGCCTCGAGCTGGCGCCAACCCTGGCTGAGCGCTGCAGCCGCTTTCTGGTGCGATGCAAGCGCGAAAGCGTCCATCTCGGCCTTTGAGATGTTGTAGTGCTCGGCGAGGATCTCAGCCCCTTCGAACTGGGAGAACATCCGCAGCCCACGCTCCTTGAGTTACTCGGCGTACTTGTTGTTGAGCATCTCGCTCTTCGTGCCGGCGATGCTCGCGTTGGTCAGCGTCACCGTGTAGTGCTGCACCTCGGCGCCCGTCTGCGCGTTGAGCTCCTCGAGCGCCTCCGCGCGCGCCTGCTCGTGCTCGAGCCGCGCCTGCTGCCGTGCGCGCACCACCTCGCCAGCACTCAGCTCCTGCTGCT